>NZ_JBHYTK010000049.1:0-46735 GCF_042749255.1 Streptomyces sp. NPDC059524
CGTCCGGGGGTGGGGCCGGTCAGACGCCGACGGCCTCCTCCATCTCCTCCTCGCTGTCCTCCTCGGCCCGGGCGCGCTCGGTGCGGGCCGGGACGGCGTGGGCGGGTGCGGCGTGTCCCGCGGCGGCCGGGCTCCGCTCCTGCCGGTGCTCGTGCAGGGCGGCGATCCCGAGGACGACCGCGCCGACCAGCAGCCAGGCGGCCAGCGACCACACGTTGCGGCCCAGGTCGTGGCTGCCGAAGTAGAGGAGGCTGCGGGCGCCCTCGACGAACCCGGCGCCGTTCCAGAAGGCGTGCAGGCTGCCGAAGAAGCCGTTCTGCAGCTCGGGCCGGAAGATTCCGCCGGAGCTGGTGAAGTTCAGCATCACGAACAGCACCATCACGCCGAGCGTCGTCCACCGCTTCAGGAAGGTGTGCAGTCCGACGCCGATCAGCAGGATGCCCGCCGAGTACAGCCACGTCATGCCCCACAGGCCCCACAGGTGGGCGTGCGCCAGATGGAAGACGGGCCCGGCGAACGCGGCGCCGATCAGGCTGACCGCGCCGGAGGCTCCGACGACGAGCAGCGCACGGGTCCGCATCCGCAGCACGGCGCCCGCGCCGCCGATCACGGCGACCGAGGCGTACGAGCCGATGCTGACCGCCACGAGCAGGAAGAACAGGCCCTGCCCCGTCGGGTCGTCGGACACCGGAGGCGCCACGTCGGTCACCTTCAGGGGGTCGCCCTGCTGGGCCGCGACCGGCGTGAAGATCTTCTCGACGACGGACACGGTGGTGTCCGAACCGGCCGAGGCGACGATCAGCTCGGGGGAGTCGCCGACGACGTACGCGCCGTCGATGTCCCGCGTCATCAGCTGGTCGACCGCGGCGGACCTGGTGTCGACCGTGCGGACGTCGAGGGCGTCGCCCGCCTTGTCCTTCACGGTCTGCGCGAACACCTTCGCCTCGGGCCCGGCGCCGACCACCGCGACGGGCAGATGGTGCGGCTCGGGCGAGGCGAAGGCGCCGAGGTAGGCCAGGCCCATGCCGACACACATCAGAAGGGGGGTGAGCAGATGCGTCAGAACGTGGCGCAGCGCCGGATTGCGCGCGGCGGACATGGGCGGGACCTCCATGGGTTGGCAAATACAACCTTTGCTTGTGGTTGTACTCTACAACGAAATGGAGGCCGGAGGGGACCGCCGTGGGTGTGAGGGGCGCCACGGCCCGCCCGAGGTCACGCGCCGACATGCCGGTCGCCCCGACCGCGCCGGCCGCGCCGGCGTTCAGGCGGGGCGGAGCGTGAAGGGGTGTCCGGCCGGGTCCGCGTACAGGCGTGCTTCGTGCGGACCGGGCGCGTCCCGGGTCCGGAGCGGCCGCGCGCCCAGCTCGACGATCCGGCGCTCCGCCTCGTCGAGGTCCTCCGGCGCCGTGAGGAGGTCCAGATGCGCCTGCTGCGCGTCCTCCGGGCGCGGCCAGCTCGACGGCGCGGCCGCGGGGTCGCGGCGGAACGCCATGCGGGTGCCCCGCTCTCCGGTCACGTCGGCGCGCTCCCCGCCCGGCGCGACGACGACCTCGCCGCCTAGCAACGCCTCGTAGAACTCGGCCAGCCGCGCCGGATCCTGGCAGTCCAGGACCAGTACTCCCGTGTGCACCAGGCTCATGCCCCGCCTCCTCCGCTCGTGGAGAGGGCGGGGTACCCCGATCCGGCCGCGCCGATTCCCTGCGCTCTCCGTGTAGGACGCGCGGCCGGGGGAACCCGGGGCGTTCAAGGAGGTACCGACCGTGATCGCTGTTCTGCTGGTTCTGTTGCTCGCTCTGATCCTCTTCGGCGTCGGCTTCGCCGTGAAGGTGCTCTGGTGGGTCGCCCTGGCCGTTCTCGTCCTGTGGCTGCTCGGCTTCCTCGTCCGCGGCACGACCGCGAGCGGGTCGAGGTCCCGCTGGTACCGGTGGTGAGGCCGCCGATCCGTCCGCCGCGACTCCGGGAGGAGTCATGACCCAGACCGAGATCCACGCGCCGGTCCGCTTCCTGGAGGAGCGCTTCGACTGCGCCCAGGCCTGCACCGAGTGCGCCAAGCGGTGCGTGACGTCCGTCGGGGCCGCCGATCTCGGTGCCGTCACCGCCGGCGCCCCGCGCCGGCCGAACCTGCGCCGGGCTCTGCTGCGCTGCGCCGAGGTGTGCGACGCGACCTGCCGGCTCCTGTCCGAGGAGCTCCGTCAGGACCCGTACGGGATGCGGCTGCACGTCGAATGGTGCCGGGCCGTCAGCCTGGAGTGCGCCCAGGCCTGCGACCGGGCCCCGGACGCCGGCGACTGCGCGGGGTGCTGTCGCCGGTGCGCCCGGGCGTGCACGGAGTTCCTCGCCGCCCTCGTGTGACTCGCAACAGGTGTGCGGCCCCGTCGATCTGACATCCAGTCAGTCCATGGCATTCCCTATTTCTGGAACGCGTTCTACTGTGTGCGCCGTCGCATCCGCGCCTGAAGTCCGGGCCGAGGCAGCCCGGTCGACCGCCAGGAGGGGCCGTGCACCTCGAATACACGCCTGAGCAGCAGCAGTTGCGCACCGAGCTGCGCGCCTACTTCGCCCAGCTGGTCCCCGAGCACGCGTACGCGCGCTACGAGGACCCCGCCGCGCAGAAGCGGTTCTACCGCGAGACGGTGCGCCGGCTCGGGGCGGACGGCTGGCTCGGGGTCGGCTGGCCCGAGGAGTACGGCGGGCGCGGACTGACGCCCATGGAACAGTTCATCTTCTTCGACGAGGCCGCCCAGGCCGGCGTTCCGCTGCCGCTGATGGCGCTCAACACCGTGGGCCCCACGATCATGCAGTTCGGCACCGACGAGCAGAAGGACTTCTTCCTGCCGAAGATCCTCTCGGGGGAGATCGACTTCGCCATCGGCTACAGCGAGCCCGACGCCGGCACCGACCTCGCCGCGCTGAAGACCCGCGCCGTCCGCGACGGCGACGACTACGTCGTCGACGGCCAGAAGATCTGGACCACGAACGGCGACACCGCCGACTGGGTCTGGCTCGCCGTGCGCACCGACCCCGACGCGCCGCCCCACAAGGGCATCACGATGCTCCTCGTCCCCACCTCGGACCCCGGCTACTCCTGCACCCTCATCAACACCCTCGCCTCCCACGACACCACGGCGAGCTACTACGAGAACGTGCGCGTCCCCGTCAGCCGCCGGGTCGGCGACGAGAACAAGGGCTGGCGGCTCATCACGAACCAGCTCAACCACGAGCGGGTCACCCTCGCCGCGCACGGCACCATGGCGATCCGCGCCCTGCACGACGTGCAGCGCTGGGCCATGGAGACCAAGCTCGCCGACGGCCGGCGCGTCATCGACCTCGGCTGGGTCAGAAAGCGCCTCGCCCAGACCCACACCAAGCTCGACGCGATGAAGCTCCTCAACTGGCAGATGGTGAACGCCGTCCAGCAGGGCACCCTCACCCCCCAGGACGCCTCCGCCGTCAAGGTCTACGGCTCCGAGGCCCGCCGCGACGCCTACGCCTGGCTCATGGAGATCGTCGCCGCGGCGGGCGCACTGAAGGAAGGCAGCACGGGCGCGGTCCTGCACGGCGAACTGGAGCGCGGCTACCGCTCCGCCGTGATCTTCACCTTCGGCGGCGGCAACAACGAGATCCAGCGCGAGATCATCTCCTGGATCGGCCTCGGGATGCCGCGCGTACGGCGCTGAGGCGAGCGGCACGACCCGCCCCGGACCGGGGCGAGTCGTGCGCGTGGTTCCTGTGCGCTTCCTGTGATGCCCGTCTCCGGTTGCGGAGTTGTCGGACGGCCTGTCAGTCGGGTGCGGTAGACATGCTCCGCGGGCCGACCCGTGCCGTACGGACCACCATCCAGGGGGAATCTTGAACAGCCGAACCGCGACACTCGCCGCCCTCGGAGCCGCCGCCGCGCTGGCGCTCACCGGGTGTTCCGACACTGAGGAGCTGTCCTACGGCGACAAGGCGACGAAGGACAACCTGGAGGTCAGCGTGGTCCGGGTGGAGACCGGGTCCAACGGGGACCTCTCGGTGCTCAAGGACGCCTCCGAGTACCAGGGCCGCACGCCCTACTACGTTCACTACAAGGTGACCAAGTCCGAGTCCGGGGACGTGGACGGGCCCTCCTTCGACGTCACCGCGGACGGGGACCTGCTGACGCGGCTCGACATCATGGCCGCCTTCCCCGAGCCGGTCGTCGGCGACGACGGACAGCTCAGCTACGAGGAGGCGCCGAAGTTCGACAAGTGCCTCGACGAGCACGACTCCGCGAAGTTCGCGAAGGCCCCGGCCGGCGAGAGCTACGAGGGCTGCTCGGTCTACCTCTCCGAGGCGGGCTCCGACGCGTCGCCCGAGAAGGTCGAGTGGGTCAAGGGCGGCCTGCTGCGCAGCAGTGACGACGAGCCGTTCGCCGTCTGGAAGTGAGCCCTCCGGGCCGGCGCCCCGGCCGGCTCTGGCGTCCCGACCGGAATCTCCGCACACTGGGCCCATGGGCTCACCAGAGCAAGCGCCGGATCCGGGTCTGTTCGGGCCCGACTCCGTGACCTGGCAGATGCACGCCGACCCCATGATGTGGATCGCCGGGGTGCGGGCCCTGTACCTCCAGGCCTTGCACCCCCGCGCGGTCCGCGGCGTCCTCCAGAACAGCGACTTCCGGCGCGACGCCTGGGGCCGGCTCATGCGCACGGCGAGCTTCGTCGGTACCACCACGTACGGCACCACCGAGGCCGCCGAGCGGGCCGGGGCCCGGGTCCGGAAGATCCACAGCCGGCTCGGCGCCACCGACCCGGACACCGGTGAGCGCTACGGCGTCGACGAACCCGCACTGCTGCTCTGGGTGCACTGCGCCGAGATCGACTCCTACCTCCACGTCGCCCGCCGCTCCGGATTCCGGCTCACCGACGCACAGGCCGACCGCTACATCGCCGAGCACCGCACCAGCGCCCGCCTCGTCGGCCTCGACCCCGACCGCGTCCCCGGATCGCGGCGCGAACTGGCGGCCTATTTCGAGAGCGTGCGGCCCGAGCTCGCCGCCGGACCCGAGGCCCGCGTCGTCGACGACTTCCTGCGCAGGCCGCCCACCCCTGCGCTCCTCGTCCCCGCCCGCGCCCTCCTGTGGCGACACGTCGCGCACCTCGCCTACGACGCCCTGCCGCCGTACGCCCACACCCTGTACGGCAGACCCGCACCCGCCCCGGCCGTCGTCACCCGCCGCCTGCGCGCCACCGGCACCGCCCTGCGCCTCGTCCCCGCACGGCTGCGCTGGCAACTGCCCCCGAAGCACGTCCTGCGGGCCGTGGCACGACTTGGTCCCGAAACCCGTCCGGCACCGTACAAAACCGGCAGCGGGCTGGCCATACTGGACGGGCCGGGGGAGGGCGCAGCGAGCTGACGGGGGCGACAGCGGGACATGCGGGAGCTGGGGGAGACACGGGACACCGGACTGATCCACGGGCGGTACCGGCTGCTCGAACCGATCGGCCGCGGCGGCATGGGCGAGGTGTGGCGCGCCCGCGACGAGTCGCTCGGCCGGCACGTCGCCGTCAAGTGCCTCAAGCCCGCCGGGCCGCAGCGCGACCAGGACTTCACGCGCGTGCTCCGCGAGCGCTTCCGCCGCGAGGCCCGTGTCGCCGCCGCGCTCCAGCACCGCGGCATCACCGTCGTCCACGACTTCGGCGAGTACGAAGGCGTCCTGTACCTCGTGATGGAGCTCCTGGAAGGGCGCGACCTGAGCCGGCTCCTGGAGGACGACCGGCAGCACCCGCTGCCCGTCGACGACATCGTCGACATCGCCGCACAGGTCGCCGCCGCCCTCGCCTACACCCACGCGCAGGGCATCGTGCACCGCGACCTCAAGCCCGCGAACATCGTCCGGCTCGCCGACGGCACCGTGAAGATCTGCGACTTCGGCATCGCCCGCCTCGGCCACGACATCGGCCTCACCTCCCGCCTCACCGGCACCGGCATCGCGATGGGCACCCCGCACTACATGTCGCCCGAGCAGATCGGCGGCGTCCACGTCGACGAGCGCAGCGACCTGTACTCCCTGGGCTGCGTCCTCTACGAGCTCGCGACCGGCGCCCCGCCCTTCGACCTCGTCGACGCCTGGGCCGTGCTCGTCGGACACCGCGACACCGTGCCCGAGCCGCCCCGGAGCCTGCGCCCCGACCTGCCCCGCCACCTGGACCGGATCATCCGGGACCTGCTCGCCAAGGAACCCGACGACCGGCCCCGCGACGCCGCCGAGCTGGCCGCGCGCATCGCCGCCGTCCCGACCGGAGCCGCGGCCCCCGCACGGCCCCGCAACACCCCGGAGGCCGTCCGGCCCGCGCCCTCGGAAGAGCCCCGGCTGCCGTCCTGGACCCGCGGCATGACCACCGGACACAAGGCCGCCGGAGGCGCGGGCCTCCGGACGACACCACCGGACCCGGCCGGAGGCCTCGCCCGCGAGTGGATCCCCCGGAGGAACGAGGGGACCCCGGGGGCGGTACCCGCGGTCTGGCCCAGTGCGGCCGAACAGCCAGTGGACGTAACGGAGTTGCGGGACTCACTCACCGGGCGGCACAACGCCGCACTGTCCCTCGGACGGCAGGGCCGCTGGGACGAGGCCGGCGAGGCGCACGGCGCGGTCGCCGCAGCGCGCGAGCACGCCCTGGGCCCCGACCACCCCGACACCCTCTCCAGCCACTACGAGGTGGCCTTCGCCCTCAGCCGCACCGGCCGCGCGAGCGACGCCCTGCGCACGTACCGGCGCGTCGTCGAGGGCCGGGAGCGGACACTCGGCGCCGAAGACCCCGACACGCTCGGCGCCCGCCAGGAAGTCGCCTACGTGCTCGGCAAGTTGGGGCGGCATTTCGAGGCGCACCAGATGTACACCGCGGTCCTCGCCGCCCGCGAGCGCACCATGGGCTCCGACCACCCCGACACCCTGCGCTGCCGCCACAACCTCGCCTTCAACCTCAGCCGGCTCGGCCGCGTCGAGGAGTCGCACCGCATGGCGGGCGAGGTCGCCGAGGCGCGCGCCCGCGTCCTCGGCGCCGATCACCCCGACACCCTCGTCACCCGCTGCGAAGTCGGCTACACCCTGGGCCAGTTGGGCCGCTGGAGCGAGGCGCTGCGCACCTACCGGGACGTGGCCGACGCCCGCGCCCACACACTGGGCCCCGACCATCCCGACACACTCGCCGCCCGCTACGAGGTGGGCATCAGCCTCGGCCGGCTCGGCCGCAGCGCCGAGGCGCTCACGCTGTACCGGGACCTCGTCGACGACCGCACCCGGGTCAGCGGGCCCGAGCACCCCGAGACACTGCGCGCCCGGCACGGCCTCGGCGTCAACCTCGGCCGTCTCGCCCGCTGGGAGGAGGCCCTCGCCGAGGCCCGCGACGTGTGCGCCCTGCGCGAGCGGGTGCTCGGCCCCGACCACGTCGACACCCTGATCAGCCACCGGGAGGTCGCCGTCGGCCTGGGCTGGCTCGGCCGCTGGCACGACGCGCTCGGCGCGTACCGCACCGTCGCCGCCGCCCGCGAGCGTGTCCTCGGAGCGGCCCACCCCGACACCCTCACCAGCCGCACCGACGAGGCCCACTGCCTCGAACAACTGGGCCGCACGGCGGAGGCGGCCGAACTGTACCGCCGGGTGGAGGGGTTGCGCCCGCGCGGCTGAGCCGGGGACCGGCCGAGTCGCCGGTCGTCCGGGGTCATTAGGGTCACACGCATGGCTGTTCAGAGACTCGACCACGCGCCGCTCCACGACTTCGGCACCTGGGTGCCGCTGCTGCGACTGCTGCGACGCCACGGGGAGGGCCGGAACGCCGACACTGATTGGTACGCGTCGGGGCGGATCGGCGCGGCCGAATGGAGCCTGCGGCTGGAGGATTCCGCCGCGGCGTACGAGTCCGGCGCGGCGGGCCCGGTGTGCGAGGCGGTCGCGGCCGCCGGGGTCGAGGGCGTGACGTTCTCGGTGCGGTTCACCCCGTCAGGGCCCGCGACGCTCCGCGTGATGGGACTCGAGCGGCCGGACGCGCCGAGCCCCGGAATGCTGCTCCTTGTCGAGGGCGCGGTGCCCGAGCCCTGGCGCCGGCTGCCCGATCCGGCGCCGGACGCGGTGCCGGCCCCGACCGCGGACCCGGAGCTGCTGGCCCGCACGGTCAAGGAGCGGATGCCGGCCGCCGAAGGGGCGAGCGACGCGCAGATCGCGGACGCGGAGGCACGGCTCGGCGTCCCGCTGCCCGACGAGTTGAAGGCGCTCTACCGGGTCGCCGACCTCAAACTCCACTGGGACTCGGACGCCGGTCGCCGGGAAGCGCTGCGGTACGAGGAGGCGGTCCGGTGGGAGCCCTACCCGCTGGCCTCCTGCCACATCGCCGACGCCACCACGCGGCCCGCACCCTGGGACCACGCCGCACTGGAGGCCGTAGGCACCGATCCCGACGCGCGGGTGCAGGGGCTGGTCGGCTCGCCCGGCTGGATCGTGTTCGGGGAGAACGGCGGCGGTGACCGGCTCGCCGTCGACCTCACGCCCGGCCCGCGCGGCCACGTCGGGCAGATCATCCTCATCGGCCACGAGGAGTACGTCGGCGCGGAACTCCTCGCGGACTCCCTCACGGACCTGCTGTTCGGGCGCGAACGCGAGGAGGAGCGGCGAGAACCGGAGGCGCGGCGAGCGGCCGTCGCCCACGTCAACATCCACGCCACGCCGAGCGTCGAGGCCGCAGTCCACCCCGGCCTGGAGGTGCTCTCCATCGGAGTGCTGGACGGGGAGCCGGTCAGTCTCGCCCCAGCTGTGGGCCTGCCCCGGCTGCGCACCCTGTCAGCGTCTGCGGGCACGCTCGCCGACCCCTGCGAGATCGCCCGCCTCACCGGCCTGGAGTTCCTGAGCCTCGGCCCCCGCGAATGGCGGGTGCTGCTCGACGCGGACGCGGTCCCGCGCGGTCTGTCGGCAGCGGCGATCGACACGCACGGCCTGCCGGAGACGACATCGGTCCCGGCCGCCCTCGCCAACGAGATCCTGGCCCTGTGGAACCGCCCGCCGATCGTCCGCACCCTCCTCAAGGGCGACCTCGGACCGGCGGACCGGCACCACGGCTGAGACACCGCCACCGGGGGCGGAGCCCCGCCGTCTCAGCCGCCGAACACGCCCCGCAGCGCCCCGATCTTGCGCGGCAGGTCGTACTCGGCGCCGCCCTCGTGCCCGTTGTACGGGAACACCTCGATCGACGCCGGACCCGCGTAACGGTGATACGCGGCGAACACGGTCGAGGAGGGGCAGATCTTGTCCATCAGGCCGACCGAGAACCAGCCCGGACTCGTCGCCCGCGCCGCGAAGTTGACCCCGTCGAAGTAGGACAGGGTCTCCATCGCGGACTCCACGCCGAAGCGGTGCCCGGACAGGAAGCGGGCGATCTCCGCGTACGGGCCGTTGTCGGTGATCTGCGAGGCGCGCCGGTAGTGGCACAGGAACGGCACGTCGGCGATCGTCGCCGCCACGTCCTCGCGCAGCCCGGACACGGCGAGCGCGAGCCCGCCGCCCTGGCTGCCGCCGAGCACCGCGACCCGTGCCGCGTCCACCGCCTCGTGGGCGCGGACGGCGTCGACGGCCCGCACCGCGTCGGTGATCAGCCGCCGGTAGTAGTGCCGGTGCGGGTCCTCGATGCCCCGGGTCAGGAAGCCGGGCGAGGACGAGCCGTGCCCCTCGGGCGCCACGTCGGGCGTGTCGGCGGTGTTCTTGCCGCCGCCGCCCTGCCCGCGGTTGTCCATCACCAGGTGCGCGTACCCGAGCGCGCTCCAGGTCAGCCAGGAGTACGGGATGCCCCGGCCGCCGTTGTATCCGATGTACTGCACGACCGCGGGCAGCGGCCCGGTGCGCCCGCGCGGCAGCAGCAGCCACGCCTTCACCGGCTGCCCGCCCCACCCGTTGAACGTCACGTCGTACACGTCCACCGTCGCGAGCCCCGCGTCGTGCGCCACGAAACGGGCGTCCAGCGGGTGTCGCGCCGCGTCCTCCAGGGTCTTGCGCCAGAACGCGTCGAAGCCGGCGGGCTCCTCCGGCTCCGGGCGGTACTCCCGCAGCCGGTCCAGCGGCATGTCGAACAGCAAGGTCAGCTCCTCGTCAGGGTCAGAGACACCGTCGCGCCGTGCCGGCCCGCGGTGTCGACGGAGATCCGGGTGCCGGACAGCGTCCGGGCGACGCTCACGCCCGCGTCGGCCCGCGCCACGGTGTACCCGCGCAGTGCGAGGTCCAGGACGACCCGCTCGCGCAGTTGCGTCGGATCGCTCACCGCCACGTCCACCTCGCCGTCGCGCGGGCGGACCAGTACGGACGCGGGCCCGTCCGCGGACAGCTCCTCGGCCCGGCCCGCCGCCCAGAAGTTCGCGGCGAGCAGTCCGTCCGCCCCGCGTCGCACCGCGTGCACCGCCTCCGTCGCGGCGACGGTCCGCACGGGCGGCGCGAGGGCGGTGCGCCGGGTGCGTTCGGCGGAGGCGCCCGGCAGTTGCAGCCAGCAGTACCCCGCCCCGGACGGGGCCGTGCCGTGGTCGAGCCACAGTGTCAGGTACGGCCGGGTGACGGGCGTGTCCGTGCCGTACTTGATGTTGATCTCCCGCCAGGTCGCCGTCCGCTGCTCGCGCAGCGCGCGTACCGCGGTCGGGCGCGGGAAGACGTAGCCGCCGGTGCCCGTGAGATGGACACTGGTCGCCTCCTCGTAGTCCCCGGACCAGCCGGCGTCGGACGGGGCGGGCACGCCGTCCACGGTCAACTCGGCGGACACGTCGCGGAGTTTGCGGTTCTCGACGATCGTCTCCACCCGGCCCGCGTCCGCCGTGATGCCGGAGCCGACGTGCGCGATCACGTCGTCCAGGCAGAACCAGCTCTTGAACGCGCGCAGCGAACTGCCGTACGCCCGCAGCTCCATGCCGTACGCGCCGAGTGTCGTCCCGGGCAGCGCGGCCCCGCCCGCCCAGTCGGCGGTGCTCGACGTGCGCTGCCCCGCCGCGTCGGCGGGGCGTTCGGCGACGACGGTGGTCCCGGACAGGCGCAGCGGGTCGACGGTCGGCCAGTGGTCCTCGCTGTAGTGGCCGAGGTCGTCGTCGTACAGCAGGACCATGCCGTCGGACAGGTGCCAGCCGTGCAGGTTCTCGTTCTGGATCGACTCGTAGTTGTAGATCCGGCTGGAGTACACGGACAGGCCGAGGGTGAAGCCGGGGCGGTGGTGCATCGCCTTGTCCATGCGCGGGAACTGGCGGTGTGTCACGAGCGGTCCGCGCGGCCTGACGCCGGAGGCGAGCAGGTGCTGCGCGGCGACGAGCGAGGCCAGGTCCGTGACGCCGAGGAAGTCCCGGTACGTGTCCTCGGTGATCCACTGCTTGACCAGCGCCCCGAACCGGTCGGCCTCCGCGGCCGGCAGCCCGGGCAGCAGCCGCAGGACCGCCTCGATCACCGTCTGCGCCGCCACGTGCCCCTGCTTGCTGGACCGGGCGATCTCCCGCCCGCACACACCGGCCTGCACGTCACCGCGGGCGATGAGCGGGTCGAAGCCGTCCGTCACCCACCGCCGCACGTTGGCCACCTCGGGGTCGGTGACCTCCCAGTCGGTGCCGTCGAGCAGGTGCAGCAGCCGGGACAGGTTGCCGAGCAGCTCCTTGCCGTAGCCGCCGTTGTACGGGTGCTTGTAGTGCTGGAGGAAGGAGCCGTCGGAGTAGAAGCCCTCGCCGGTGCCGGACCCCGAGTCCTGGTACGCGAGCACGCTGTTGGCGCCGCCGCCCGTCACGTCGGACAGCGCGTCCCGCACCCGCGCGAGGTCGGTGCCGTCGGCGCGCAGCACGGCGTTGACGGCGACGACCGTGCAGATCCACACGCGGTTGGCGCCGGTCGCGATCTGCCGGTCGGCACGCCACAGGTCCGGGTCCGGCGTGTAGTGCCGTACGGCGTCGGTGACCCGGGTCAGCCGGTCCGCGCCCAGCACCTCGTGCAGCAGGACAGCCGTGTCGTTGAGCGCGAGGGCACAGCCGATCTCCCAGTCCCAGTCGTTGTCGAACCGCGCGTGCCCCGGCCCGTAGCGGTGCTCCAGCATCCAGTCCACGCCCCGGCACAGCAGATCGGCCGGCGCCGCGTCCCCGTACCGGTCCGTCCCGGGCACGGCCCACGCGGTCGCGGCGGTGGCGAGCCGCTTGAACGAGGTGGTGACGTGGTTCGACACGGACGTGCTGGTCAGATCGGGCCACAGACCGTCGGTGCGGGACGGGTCGAGGCCCTTGAGCGCGGAGACGGCGGCCCGGTCGATGCGGGCGATCGCGGCGGCGATCCGCGGCTCGGCCGTGTCGAGCCCCGGCCCGCCGGTGAGCAGCGTGCGCCAGCGCGTGAGCAGGTCCACGGAGTCGCCCGCCGCGGTCCCGGTGTCCGCGCCCAGGGCCGGCGTCAGGAACGAGCCGGGCAGCGCGGTCGCGGCGAGTACGGCACCGGTGCCGGCCAGAACGGTGCGGCGGGTGGCGCTCATGACGCGGCCCCGGTGACCGGGCGCCCGGTGACGGCGGAGCAGGGCGCGTCGGGCGTGTAGTCGGCGCCGTACGTGCCCACCGAGTTCCCGCCCGTGTTCCCGCTCATCGTGTTGCTGCACACCGGGCCCTGCGGGGTCCGCATGACCTTGACGCCACCGCCCGCGTTCCCCGTGATCGTGTTGCCGTACACCTGGGTGTCGATGCCGTCGGTCGCGGTGTCGCCGCCGAGCCGGACGCCCGCTCCCGTGTTGTCGTGCACCGTGTTGTACCGGAAGATGTTGCCGCTGCCACGCGCGTCGAGACCTGCCGAACTGGGGTCGCGCTGCTGCGAACAGTCGTTGTACTCCACGTAGTTGTTGGTGGAGTTCTCCTTCACGTCCACGCATTCGTTGCCGCGCGTGACGATCGTGTTGTGGTGGATCCGGTTGTTCTTGCTGACGTCGGGGGCCGCGTCGGGCGCCCCGTTGTCGCCCTGCTGCTCGGGCGCGGTACCGAGGTAGAGGCCCTCGCCGTTCTTGCCGCCCCCGCCGAAGCGGAAGTCGGCGACGCCGCAGTCGCTGATCGTGTTGCCGGACACGTCGGCGCCGGTGACGAGGTAGCGCAGGCGCAGACATTCGTCGGCCGCGTTCTTCAGCGTCATGCCGGTGATCCGCAGGGCGTTGACGCCGTTGCCGGGCGTCGTGCTCATCACGTAGACGAGCTTGGAGCGGTACCCGGACACGTCGGAGGACGAGCCGAACAGACCGTCCACGGTGAATCCGTCGAGGACCGTCCCGTCGTGCTGGACCTGCACGATCCGGGTGGCGCCCGCGCCCTTGACGACGGCGCTCGCCGGGCCGGTGAGGGTGACGTTCTCGCGCCGGGTCACGACGTCCTGCCGGTAGGTGCCGGACGCCAGGTGCACGACCGCCCCCTCGGGCGCGAGGTCGAGCGCCCGCTGGATCGTCGCGAGCGGCGCGCCCGACGACGTGCCGGCGTTGCCGTCGCTGCCGGTCGGGCTGACGTAGTACGCGGACGCGGCGGAGGCCGGTGCGGCGGGCAGGGCCAGGACGGCGCAGGCGCCGAGCGCGAGGGTGAGCAGGGTCCGTCTGGACATCAGGAGGTCCTCTCCGGTCGTGGTGCGGCGAGGTGCAGGGCGAGCAGAACGGGCACGCTCGGGCCGAACAGCAGGGGTCCGAGCGGCACGGGCAGGGTCAGGACGAGCGCGGACACCGCCGCGCCGAGCAGCGCGGTGCCGCGCGCGGGGGAGCCGAAGGCCAGGGCGAGGGCGCGCCGGTGCCAGTCCGTGACGGCCCCCGAGGGGTCGAGTCCGGCGTGTGCGGCGAGCGCCGTGCAGTGCACGCCCAGGGCGGCCGCGAGACCGGCCTGGGCGGCGAGCAGCACGAACGCGTACGGGCTCGAACGGCCGCTCAGGAACAGGGAGTTCACGGCGAGCACACCGACCGCCGCGGTGGCGAGGAGACCGTGCCGCCACAGGGCCCGCCAGGAGCGGGGGAACGCGGTGAACACGCCGGTGAAGCAGCGGTTGTCGCCGTCCGTGCGCCACCGCTGGAGCGTGTGGGCGAGCGCCGCGAGGGCGGGCAGCCAGGTGACGACACCGAGCGCGAGCACGGTGAACGCGGCGCCCGCGGCGGCCGGTTGCGCGATCCGGTCGAGCAGGCCGAGCAGCCGGCCCCGGCCGCGCGCGCCGAGGGAAGCGGTCATCGTCATCGAGTCACCGCCCGGTCCGCGACGGGTGCCGGGCCCGTGTACGGCTCGGCCCACTCCCGTACGACGTGCCCGTCCCGGGCCAGCCGCCGGGCCGCGACCACGTACGGCTCCCGGCCGGGTGCGAGCAGCAGCGCCGCCGCGTCGGCCGCCCAGCCGCACGCCTCGACGCGCTCGTGCTCCCCGGGGGACAGCAGTACCGTCTCCGGGCCGTCCGGCGTGTCGAACGCGACGCCGTGCGGGACCGCGCGTGCGGTGGCGGGCCCTGCCCCGGGCTCGATCGTCGTGAGGAGCCGGGCCCGGCCCAGGGCCGCCGTGGTCAGCCGCAGGGTGTGCTGGGTGCGCGTGATGCTCAACTCCGGTGTGCTCGCTGTCGGGTTGGCCTCGATCCGGGTCGGTTCCGATGTGATCCGTACGGCGTCGGGGGCGAGGCGGCGGAGGACGGCCCGCGCGTCGCCCGCCTCGATCAGCCGGTCCCGGCCGTCCTCGGCGGCCGTGGTCGGCGCGTCCGTCTGGAGCAGGAACGTCCAGGTGCGCGGGGCGTCCGCCCGCCCCTCGTCCAGCAGGACGAGCCGGCCCGACGGGGTGCAGACGAGCGTGCGGTCCAGGCGCCGCACCCCGAGCTCGTCCGGGTACATCGCGGCGAGCTCGGCGGTGCCGTGCAGCCAGCCGCCGCCGGCCAGCGCGTCCCGCATCCGCGCCTGACGCGCGTACGGCAGGCCCTCGTACACGTGGTAGCGGTCCTCGCCCGCGAAGCCCTGACCGTCGACCAGCAGCAGATTGTGGTGGGCCGCCCGTTTGCGGTTGCTGTAGCCCTCGTCCACCGCGAGGAACGCGCCCTGCGACGCCAGCACGAACGACCCCGAATCCGGATGGTGGTGCCCGCAGTTCAGCGTCTCCCACCCCTGCTCCGCGCGATGCCGGGCACTGGCCTCCCACGCCTGGTGACCGCCCCCGGGCGAGGCCTTGAACGACACGAACGTCGCCGCGCCGTCCCAGCCGGTGCGCGAGGTCAGCAGCCCCAGATCGGGGAAGTGCGCGTGCGTGCCCTGCGGCGCGACCGGCACCACCGCCGGGTCGTGCCACAGGTACTCCAGAAACGCCTCCGCCCGGATCCCCGGCCGGACAGCGCTCAACTCGATCTCACCGTCGCGGAGTTCACGGTCCACGAGGTCCGCCAGCCACTGCGCCTCGCCGATCCCGAACCGCGCCGCCAGCTTCCGGTACAGCGCCACACTGTGCCCGCTGTGCCGGTCGTGGCAGTCGCCGTGCCCGGCCTGCTCCGCGAAACCGGGCGCCGACTGGTGCAGCCGGAACCCGAAGGTGTGCTCCATGAAGCCGCCCCGGCCCCACCAGTCGAGCCCCTCGCACTCCTCGAGGAGATCCAGATGGGCGGCGAGCCACGGCACCCCGTACCGCCAGTAGACGACGCCCTCGGCGTGCGAGCCGTCGGCCGGCAGCGCGTCCAGCACCCGGCCCAGATTGCTCTTCGCCCGCTCCGTCCACTTCTCACGGCCCAGCACGTAGCCCGCCGTGGCGAGCCCCGCGTGACAGATCCAGTTGTGGTTCTGCCAGTACGAGGACGACCACCAGCGGCCCTCCGTCTCCACCGCGAACTCGTACATGCGCCGCCCCTGCACCAGCAGCTTGTGCCGCAGCAGGTCCGTGAGGTCGGGGGAGAGGGCCCCGCCCAGCCAGTGCCCCGCGAGCGCCAGACCGTGCAGCAGCCAGCCCGCGTCCAGGTCGTGGTCGGGCAGATGGGCGCGCCCCCAGTGCGGCAGACGCACCGCCGCCCCGATCCAGCGTTCCGCCTCCGCGAGATGCGCCGGGTCGCCCGTGATCCGGTACGCCAGCGCGGGATGCGCGGCGGCGGCGCCGAGCCAGGTGATGCTCTCGCGCGGGTGCCGGGCCGGCGGGGTCAGTGCCCGGTGCCGCGCGGCCTCGTCGAGCAGCCGCCGCTCCTGACCGGGGCGCGGCCCCGCGGGCGGTGTCGCCGACAGCAGCATGTCAGGCCCCCGTCCCGTGCCCGGCGCGCGTCCCGTCGGCCAGCTCCACCACGACCTCGTCGCCGGCCAGCCGCACACCCGTCACCGCGGGACCCTGCGCCGCCGCCTGGTACACGGACACCAGGACGAGCCGCGACGCGCGCGCCGTCAGATCGACCCAGGTGCGCGCCACCTGCGGATCGTCGGCCGGGCCGGGGCCCGGCCGGGTCACCGGCCGCACCGGTTCCGACGCCACGTGCCAGCCGTGCAGCACCTCGTCCCCGCCGTACCACGTCGTGCGCAGCGCGCCCTCGGACTGCACCTGCACATCGAGGGCGACGCCCGGGCGCAACTGTCCGGTCAGCCGGCGCGGTCCGCCGTCCGTCACGTCGAGCGTGAGCACGTCGACGAGGTGGGTCGGGGCGGCCTCGACGCGGCGCACCGCCCGCACCCCCGGATACGCTCCGGTCACCTCGGCGGTGACGGACGTGGCGTCCCGCGCGAGCAGCCGGCCCGCGCACTCCGCCTGCTCCGCGCCGTCGACCGCGAACGCCGGATGCGCCGCCGTCGACGCGTAGTGCTCCCGGAACTCCTGGTGCCCGTACGGCACTTCGCCGGGGTCCGGCTGCCAGCACGCCTCCTGCCCGTACAGGGACAGGGCCAGCTTGTCGCGGTGGCCGTGCGAGCCGCCGTGCGGACCGAACGCGAGCACGGCGTGCGCGCCCGCCGCCCGGACGACCGCGTACCCGGCCGTCCCGAACACCGTCACCGGCGCGGGCACCGGGCGCGCGGGCAGCGCGGGCCCCCCGAACCAGGAGCCCCGGCCGAGCAGCCGGTCCAGTCCGTCGTCGGCGTCCCCGGCCTCCAGCCGGGCCCGCGCGGCCACCGCCGCGAGCCGTGGCGCGGGCGCGAACCCGTCGGCCAGCGCGCACAGTTCGAGCCACTCCAGGGCGAGCGGCACCCGCAGGTAAGGCCCGTCGTTCAGGGCGGGCAGCACCCCGCCGTCCGTCGCCAGCGCGGCGAGCACGTCGACCATGCCGGTCAGCAGCGCCGCGACGTCCGCGGGCACGTCCGCCGGGGCGACGCCGCGCAGCGCGAGCAGCGCGGCCCGCAGCACGAACCCGTGGTAATAGGTGCTGCCCTCCCACTCCCAGCCGTCCGCGCCGACACACGCCCGCACCTGGGCGTACAGCCCGTGCGGCCCCTCCAGCCACTGCTTGGCGCCGTCCCACGGGGTGCCGCGCACCAGCGCCGCCGCCCGCCCGGTCGCGATGCCCGCCGCGGTCAGCCACGTCGTGTAGTTCGACGCGAGGTCGCCTCGGTCGACCAGGACGTGCCGGGCGTCCAGGGCCGCCCGCTCCAGCTCGTCGAGGAGCGGCAGCAGGGCGTCCGTGCCGGGCGTGCCGTGCTCGGCGAGCGTCCACACGGCGTGCCCGACGGTCACCGCCCAGATCGCGTCGGTCAGCGCCTGGTGGAACAGCCGCCCGCGCAGCATCCACGCCTGCGCCCCCTCGTGCGACGCGCGTGCCGACTCCCGGTACACCTCGGCGTGTTCGAGGAGCAGCCGGAGCGCCTGCGCGTCCTCGCCGCGCAGGGCCAGGACCCGGGCGTGCCGCGCCCACGCCTGATGGGACAGGACCGTCCACGCGCCCCGCACGTCCGGCGTGTCCACCCGGCAGCCGCGGGCGCAGCGTGCGCCACCGGCCGGGAAGACGCCGGTCAGCGGGTCGCCGTGGTCCAGTTCGAGCCCGTGCGCGGGGCACACGTACGCGTGCCACCAGCCGCCTCGCTCCCGCGGGATCGCGCGCTTCACCGCGGCCACACGCCACCGTCGATGTCCAGCGTCGTGCCGGTGAGGAAGCCCGACGCGGGCGAGGCCAGATGCACGACCGACGCGGCGACGTCCTCCGGTGTGCCGGGCCGCCCCACCGGGATGCCCGCCGCCATCGCCTCCTGGGCCTCGGGCGCGGTGAACGTGTCGTGGAACGCCGTGCCCTTGATGAAGCCCGGGGCCACCGCGTTCACCGTGACGCCCGACGCGGCGACCTCCTTGGCGAGCGCCTTCGTGAAGCCGCGGACGCCGGCCTTCGCCGCGGCGTACGCGACCGAGCCGGGGCCGCCGCCGTTGTGCGCGGCCAGCGAGGACATCGTGACGATGCGCCCGGCGGGCGACGCGGTCAGATGCGGCAGCGCGGCCCGGCAGGTACGGAACGTCGACGTCAGGTTCGCGTCGATCACCTGGTCGAAGTGGGCGTCGCTCATCTCCGCGACCGGGGTGCGGCCGATCAGATGCCCGGCGTTGCACACGAGGACGTCGAGCCCGCCGAGGAATCCTGCCGCGTCCGCGACGAGCCGGTCCACCTCGGCCGTGACCGTGACGTCGGCCTGGAACGCCTTGGCGCGCCGCCCGAGGCCCTCGATCGCGGAGACGGTCCGCCCGGCCTCCTCGGCGGAACTGCGGTAGTGCACGGCCACGTCGCAGCCCGCCGCGGCGAGCGCGACGGCGACGGCCCGGCCGATGCCGTGGCCCGCGCCGGTCACGAGAGCGCGGGAACCCTGGAGATCACTGGACATGCGGAGAGGACCTTTCACGAGAACGGGGAGAGCGAAGAGTGGTGCGGGCAGGGTCACTTGAGGCCGGTGTGCGCGAACCCCTGGACGAAGTAGCGCTGCCCCAGGAGGAACAGCAGCACCATCGGCAGCGTCGCGAGCGTCGTGCCGGCCATCAGGAACTGCCACTGCGTGCCGTTCTCCGTCTTGAAGACGGACAGACCGACCTGGATGACGCGCAGACTGTCCGTGCGGGTCACCAGCAGCGGCCACAGGAAGTTGTTCCACGACGACTCGAAGGTCAGCAGCGCCACCGTCATCAGGGCCGGCTTGACCTGCGGCGTCATGATCCGGGCGTAGATCCGGAACTCGCCCAGCCCGTCGAGTCGCGCCGCCTCCTCCAGCTCCACCGGCAGGTCCAGGTAGAACTGGCGGAACAGGAACACCGCGAACGGCGTCACCGCCCCCGGCACGATCAGTGCCCACCAGGTGTCGAGCCAGCCGCTGCCGCCCTGACCGAACAGGTCGTTGCCGCCCGCGAGCGGCATGAACCGCACGATCAGGAACTCCGGCAGGACCTTCGTGTACGTGGGGATCATGAGCGCGGCGACGAAGCAGTAGAACAGGAACTCGCTGCCGCGGAACCGGATCCGGGCCAGCGCGTACCCGGCCATGGACGCGAAGACGACGTTCAGGACGGTGTGGCTGAGGGCGATGACGAAGCTGTTGCGCGCGTACGTGGCGAACGGCGCGGCGCGGAACGCGTCGGCGTAGTTCCCGAAGTCCCAGTGCGCGGGCAGCAGTCCGGCGTGCTCCGCCGCGATCTCCTGGGGCGTCTTCAGCGAGGTGACGATCATCCACAGGAACGGCGTCACCATGAGCAGCGACACCAGCGCGAGCGTCACGTACAGGCCGATCCGGCCGGGCCTCACCCGCGTGCGGGCGGCCGCCCGCACGGGCGCGGGCCGGGTCTCAGTCGTGGCCACGGGTGCCTCCCATGATGCGCCGGTTGACGAGGGTGAAGCCCATGAGGAGCACGAACAGCACCAGCGACTGGGCGCAGGCGTAGCCCACGCGGAACTCGCGGAACGCCGACTTGTAGATCTCGTACGTCATCATCGTCGTCGAGCCGGCCGGGCCGCCGTCGGTGAGGATGTAGATCTGGTCGAAGGACTGGAACGCGCTGATCAGAGAGGTGATGAGGACGAAGAACGTGGCGGGCTTGAGCAGCGGCAGCGTGAGCGAGAAGAACTGCCGCACCGGTGAGGCGCCGTCCACGGAGGCGGCCTCGTACAGGTCCTTCGGCAGGTTCTGCAGCGCGGCCAGGTAGATCAGCATCTTCATGCCGATGCCCTGCCAGATGCCGACGAGGATCACCGACGGCATCGCCCACGAGGTGGACGCGAGCCAGGCCGGGCCCTCGATGCCGAAGAGGGCGAGGAGGGTGTTGAACAGGCCGTTGCGCGGGTTGTAGATCCACAGCCACACCAGCGCGATGGCGACGGTCGCGGTGACCTGCGGCAGGAAGATCGCGGTGCGGAACACGCCGCGCGCCCGCAGCCCCTTGTCGAGCGCCAGGGCGAGCAGCAGGCCGAGCACCATGCCGAACGGCACCGTGAAGAAGGTGTAGATCACCGTGTTCAGGATCGACTTGCGGAACACGGCGTCGTCGAGCATGTCCCGGAAGTTGTCCAGGCCCACGAACCGGGGCGCGCTCAGCACGTCGTACGAGGTGAACGCTAGGAACACGGCGGCGACGACCGGCACGCCGATCCACAGCGCCGCGTGCAGCAGCGCGGGCGCCACCATCAGCAGTCCCGCGCGGCGCCGCCGGGCGCCGGGGCCGCGGCGGGGCCGGGCGGGCGCGGGGCGCGGCGGTTCGGCCGGCGGGGCGGGCGGCCGGGTGTGGAGTACGGAGACGGCTCCCACGGTCGGCGCCCTCACAGCCGGGAGATGGCCGACTGGGCCAGCTCACCCAGTTCCGCGACGGCCGCGGCCGCCGACTTCCCGCTCACGATCGCCGGTTCGAGGGTCGGCTTGATCTTCTCGCGGATCTCCATCCAGGCGGGCGTCCCGCCCTCCGCGCAGGCGCTGCCCAGGTTCCGCACGGAGAAGTCGACCAGCTTGTTGCTCTTCACGTACGGGGACGAGCGCAGGTCCTTGATGCCGGGCACCGTCGCGCGCTGCTTGGCGGCAGCGAGCACGTTGTCCGGGGCGGCGAGGTGGGCGACAAGGGCCTGTGCGGCGGCCGCGTGCCGGGTGCGCGCCGACTGGCACACGAGGGTGCCGCCGGTGAGCATCGCGGGCCGGCGGCCGCGCAGCACGAACGCGCCGATCAGGTCCTTCTCGATGAGCTCGGGGCTCTGCTCCTGGAGCTGCTTCCACAGGCCGCTGCCGGTCATCATCATCGAGGCCTTGCCGAGCTGGAGGTTGGTCGCGGCCCCGGCGTCGGCCTCGGTCTTCTTCGTGTAGTCGGCCGAGCCGTCCGCCTGGAGGTCCTTGAAGAACTGGAGGGCCTCGACGCCCCGCGCGCCGGTGAACGTGGGCTTCCTGCCGTCGGCGCTGAACATCGAGCCGCCGTTGGCGAACAGGAAGGTCTCCCAGCACTGGCGCAGATCGATCGAGAACGGGTCCATGCCCATCCGGTCGCCCTTGGTCAGCTCCTTCGCCATGGCGCGCAGTTCGGCCAGGGTCGCCGGGGGCTTCTTGATGCCGGCGGCCGCGAAGTGGTCCTTGCGGTAGGCGACCAGGCGGGTCGCCATCACGGTCGGCAGGGCGTACAGCTTGCCGCCGTACCGGGAGGGCTCCAGCACCCGCTCCTCGTAGCCGTACTTCGACGCGAGGTCCTCGGGCAGTTCGGCGAGCACCTTCTTGGCGGCGAACGGCGGGATCCAGCCGACGCCCATCATCAGCACGTCGGGCAGCAGGCCGCCGGCGAGCGCGGTGGTGATCTTCTCGTTGAGCTGGGTGTAGGTCGTGTAGTCGACGTTCACCGTGACGTCCGGGTGCTTCTTGCGGAAGGCGGGGATGATCTCGCCCTCCAGGAGCTGCTTGCCGTCCGTGCCCTCGTAGATGGGGGTGAGCAGGGATATCTCCCCCTGGGCCGGTCCGTCGGCCTTGCCGCCCGTGCCGGATCCTGCGGCGCAGCCGGTGAGCGCCACCGCCGTGCCCGCGCCGAGCGTGGCGAGCAGCGATCGTCTCGTGAGTTCCATGGGACACCCCTTAAGAGGCGAGGGAGCGAGATGGTCGAGAACCTTGTGTATCGATGCAGTGAGGCGAAGGCAGAGGAACGGCCATGAGATGGCGCGGTGATGGGGTCGACCTTCGGTAAATCGATGCAGTGATGCTAAGAACGCCGCTCACAAGGCGTCAACCGGCCGTGCACAAGAATCTTTTCGGACGGGGCGGTGATCCTTGTTCAGTAAATCGGTACACTGATGTTTACAGTGACGTGACGAGCCGGAGGTGGCACCGCGTTGAACGGGGTAACGATCCATCAGGTCGCGCAGGCGGCAGGCGTGTCCGCGAGCACGGTGTCCAATGTGCTCAACGGGCGGACCGACCGCATGCAGGCGGCGACCCTCGCTCGGGTGGAGCAGGTCATCGAGACGCTCGGCTACCGCCCCAACCGGGCCGCGCGGATGCTGCGCACGGGCCGCATCCGGGTCATCGGCCTGATCGTCCCGTCCGTCGCCAACCCCTTCTGGGGCGCGCTGGCCCGGGAGTTGGAGGCCGTAGCACTCGCCGAGGGATACCACGTGCTGCTGTGCAACAGCGAGCGCGACCCGGCCAGGGAGCTGAAGTACGGCGAGGAGCTGCTCGCCGACGGGGTCAGCGGCGTCGTCCTGTGCTCTTCGCTGCCGACCCTCGACCACGTCGCGCCGTTGCTCAAGCGCGGCCTGAAGATGGTGGCCTTCGACCGGGCCGCCCAGTCCGGGGACCCCGCCTCCCTCGCCAGCATCAGCGTCGACAACGCGATGGGCGCCGAGCTCGCCACCCGCCACCTCCTCGAACTCGGCCATCGCAGGCTGGCGTTCGTCTCCGGCTCGGTCAGCAGCGTCAACCGGCGCGAGCGGCTGCGCGGCTTCCGGTCCGCGCTGGAGGAGGGCGGCGTGGACCCCGCGTCCGCGGTCGTCTGGCCCGGCGCCGCCACCAGCGAGTTCGGCGACAAGGAGTCCGCCGAGCTCGGCCGCTCCGCCGCCCGTGAACTGCTCGCCGCACCCGAACCGCCCACCGGCTTCGTCGCCATCAACGACATGTGCGCGATCGGGGTGTGCCGGGGAGCCCGGGACGCGGGCGTGAGCGCGGGGCGCGAGGTGTCGGTGGTCGGCTTCGACGACATTCTGCTCGCCGAGCTGTTCGAGCCGCCGCTCACCACCGTCCGCCAGCCGCTGCCCGAGATGGCCGCCGAGACCTTCCAGCAGTTGCGCGCCCGGATCGAGACGTCCAGCGGCGCGGGCAGGTCGCTGCTGATCAGGCCTCGTCTCGTGGTCCGCGAGTCGACGGCGCCGGCCCCGGGCGTGCGCTGAGGGGAGCACCGGCGCACTGGTGTACGGTCGGCTGTCGAACCGCTCGGCCTCCTCGCCCCGGCCGGGCTTCTCTCCCTTCTCGACCTACCGGATTCGACACGGGTGGTGCCCCATGACTCCCCGCCGCACGGACGGTGCGCCCACCTTCACGGAGCAGGCCCGGCGCCGGCAGCTCGTCGAGTGCACCATCGACCTGATCTCCGAGAAGGGGCTCGCGGCCGCCTCCCTCTCCGCCATCGCCGAACGGGCGGGCCTCTCCAAGGCGGCCGTCCTCTACCACTTCACGTCGAAGGACAACCTGACCCAGGCGGCGTTCGCGCACGTCCTCGACGCGTTCACCGCGTACGTCGCCGAGCGCGTCGCCGAGCGGGGCGACGACCCCCGGGCGGCCGTCGTCGCGTACGTCCACGCGATGATCGGCTACCAGCGCGACCACCGCCGGCACGTCCGCGTCATCACCGAGACGCTGCTCGACGACCACGCCGGCACCCGCTTCCGCGCCCCCGGCCAGCACGACGTCGGTGGCCGCAGGCAGGGTCTGGCCGAGCTGCTCGAAGCGGGTCAACAGGTCGGCCGGTTCCGGGAGTTCGACGTGAAGGCCGTGGCCCTGGTGATCGGCGGAGCGATCGACGGCGTGGTCGCGCACTGGCTCGCCGACCCGGACTTCGACCTGACCGCGGCGGCGCGGGAGACGGAGGCCTTCGTCCTCAGGGCGATCGCGGCGGACTGAGGCGCGCGTCAGGACGGTGGGCGTTCCGGGGCCCGGCGGGCGAAGGGCGGGGCGTGTTCCGGGCGGATGCCCACGCCGCCCAGATAGCCGGTCAGGGTGCGCAGGGCGGGGACCCGGCGGACCAGGCGCAGAGGGAGCGGGAGGCGGTCCCCGCGCAGCGTGCCCTCCAGGGCCGGGCGCAGCAGCATCTCGTGCTCGCCCTCCTGCGACTTCTGGGTCACCGCCATCGGGAGCCGGCGCCGCTTCTGCACCCGGGCCAGATCCGCGCGGGTCAGCCGGTGCTCGCGCAGCGGGGCCGCCAGGAGGCGGGCCGCCGCCACCGCGTCCTGCACCGCCAGGTTGACCCCGACGCCGCCGGTCGGCGACATCATGTGCGCCGCGTCGCCGATGCACAGCAGGCCCTCGCGGTGCCAGGTGGTGAGGCGGCCCATCGTCACCTCCAGCAGCTTCACGTCGTCCCAGGAGCGGATCGCGGCCGTCACCGTGCGGTCCCAGCCGAGCAGGTCGCCGAGCCGGTCGCGGAAGCGGTCCAGGCCCGCCGCGCGCAGCTCCGCGTCGGCGCCGCGCCGGATCAGATAGGACGTCTGGTAGTAGTCGCCGCGGTCCATCGTCGCGGCGACCTGCCCCGCCCCGATGCTGAGGAACACCCGCCCGTCCTTCACGGCGTCGCGCGGCGCGGGCACCTTCACCTGCCACACGTCCATCGGCACGTCCCGGTACTCGGGCTCGAGCCCCGCCGCCGCCCGCACCCGGGAGTCCCGCCCGTCGCAGGCGACGACGAGATCCGCGGCCAGCTCGTGCGCGCCGCCGCCCTCGTCCGCGTACCGCACCCCGCACACCCGGCCGTCGGGCGCGGTGCGCAGCCCCGTCACCTCGGCCCGCATCCGCAGGGTGAACGACGGCTCGGCGCGGGCGGCCGAGGCCAGCAGGTCGAGGAAGTCCCACTGCGGCACCATCGCGATGTACTTGTGCCGGCCGGGGATGCGCCGCAGGTCTCCGGCGACCACCTCGACGCCGTCGATGTGCATGCGCATCTGCGTCAGCCGGCGCTGCGGCAGCGCCGCGAAGCGCGGGCCGAGGCCGAGCTCGTCCAGGAGACGGAGCGTCGAGGGGTGCACGGTGTCGCCGCGGAAGTCGCGCAGGAAGTCGCCGTGCTTCTCCAGGACCGTCACCTCGATCCCGGCCCGCGCGAGGAGCAGCCCCAGCATCATCCCGGCGGGCCCGCCGCCCACCACACAGCACGTCGTCCGTTCCACGCGTCCGTCCTCCCTCGTGCGTCCCGTCCCCCAGGCCGACGCGAGCGAGTCTAACCGCTCGGTCAGATGTCTTACCGAGCGGTTAGGGAAGGTGGTTCCGCTCAGTCCCGGGAGGCCGTCCAGCCGGTCGCCTCGATGCGGGAGGAGTCGGCGGGGCGGGCCTCGTCGAAGGCGACGGTCCGGCCGTCGGTGACCTTGATCCCGTCCACGTAGGCGCCGCGCCCCACGTACAACTGGTCGGTCGCGTACCGCCAGCGGACCCGGGTGGAGGCGGACCGGGCCTCGCCGAGCGGAGCCGTCAGCCGGTGCCAGGCGCGGCCCGACCAGCCGTCGACGGACCCGGACCGGTGGTCCTGCGGGTCGTCGCGGTCGCGGCGCGTGGTGAAGGGGAGCGGCTTCCAGCTCGCGCCGCCGTCCGTCGACACCTCCAGGAACAGGAAGTCGGAGGCCGGCTCGGTGTCCCACCACAGGGCGCAGGTGAGTGCGGCGTCCGGCGCGGTCAGCCGCAGGTCCGGCAGCGTCAGCGTCGCGGAGGTGGCACTCGCCATGCCGGAGAACCAGGCGGTGCGCCCGTGCGCGGGACGTACGGCGACGGCGCGCGCCATGTTGTCGGCCGCGGCGACCCGGGGTGCGGAGCCGGACCGCCACGAGCGCACCGGGTGGACCGAGTTGCCGAGCACGATGAGGAAGGAGTCGGTCGTCGGGTCGAGCACCAGCGAGGTGCCGGTGAACCCGGTGTGTCCCGCCGTGCGCGGAGTCGCCATCGCGCCCATGTACCAGTGCTGGTAGAGCTCGAAGCCCAGTCCGTGGTCGTCGCCGGGGAACGCGGTGTTGAAGTCGGTGAACAGCAGCTCGACCGAGTCCTCCGAAAGGATCCGCGCCTTGCCGTAGATCCCGCCGTTGAGCAGGGTCCGCCCGAGGATCGCGAGGTCCCAGGCGGTGGAGAAGACGCCCGCGTGCCCGGCGACGCCGCCGAGCCCGTACGCGTTCTCGTCGTGCACCTCGCCCCACACCAGTCCCCGGTCCAGCCCGGACCAGGGGGCCCGCGCGTCCTCCGTCGCCGCGATCTTCGGCTTCCAGTCGGCGGGCGGGTTGTAGCGGGTGCGGGTCATGCCCAGCGGGCCTGTGATCCGCTCGCGCAGCAGCGCGTCCAGCGGGGTGCCGGTCAGCTTCTCCAGGACGAGCTGGAGCGAGATCAGGTTCAGGTCCGAGTACAGGTACGTGGAGCCCGGCGGGTTCTGCAGCGCCTCCTTCCAGATCAGCCCGATCTGGCCCTCGCGCGTCGGCTCCTTGTAGAGCGGGATCCAGGAGCGGAACCCGGAGGTGTGCGTGAGCAGCTGACGTACGGTCACGTCCTGCTTGCCGCCGCCCGCGAAGTCCGGCAGGTAGGAGGCGACCGTCGCCTCCAGCTCCAGACGGCCGCGCTCGATCTCCTGCACCGCGAGGATCGACGTGAACAGCTTCGAGACGGAGGCCAGGTCGAAGACCGTGTCCTCGGCCATGTCGATCTGCTGCTCGGGCGGGAACTCGACGCCCGTGTCCGTCTTGTCGTCGTAGTGCGCGTACCGCACCGCCTTGCCGATCGGCTGGTGCAGCGCCACCGTCCCGCCCCGGCCGGCGAGCAGCACCGCGCCCGCGTACCACGGGTGCTTGGGGGAGGGGTCTAGGAACTTCTCGGCGTCGGCGACCAGTTGGCGCAGATGCCCGGCGAGCAGGCCCGCGCGCTCCGGTGAGCCGCGGCGCAGGGTGGGGCGCGCGGGGCCGGCCGGGGCCGCCGCGGCGGGGCCCGCGGGGAACGGGGTGAGGGCCAGCGCGCCGCCCAGTGCCAGGGTCGCGGCGCCCAGCCGGCGCCGGGTGAGACCGGACCGTGTGCCGCCCGCTTCCGTCGATCTCATGCACAGCCTCCTGAAAGTATCTTTCGGGATCTCGCTCGACGGATGAAACTTTCATGTCAGCGAGAGGGTGTGTCAACCGTCCCGGCCGTGCCGTCGGGGACCGTTCCGTGACCGGAAAATCTGACGGTGCATCAGAAAAGCTCTTCCGTCCGCCGGTTCGCTGCGGCATTCTGCGCCCATGCAGACGGAGCTGAGCAAACGACTGGGCATCGAACACGCTGTCTTCGGGTTCACCCCGTTCCCGGCGGTGGCCGCCGCCATCAGCCGCGCCGGAGGTTTTGGCGTGCTCGGCGCGGTCCGCTACACGGCGCCCGACGAACTCAAACGCGACCTGGACTGGCTCGACGCGCACGCCGGCGGACGCCCCTACGGACTCGACGTCGTCATGCCCGCGAAGAAGGTCGAGGGCGTCACCGAGGCCGACGTCGAGGCCATGATCCCCGAGACGCACCGGGAGTTCGTCCGCGAGACGCTCGCCCGGCACGGCGTCCCCGAACTCGCCGAGGGCGAGGCGTCCGGCTGGCGCATCACCGGCTGGATGGAACAGGTGGCCCGCAGCCAGCTCGACGTGGCCTTCGACTACCCGATCAAACTCCTCGCCAACGCGCTCGGTTCACCCCCGGCCGACGTCATCGCCCGCGCCCACGAGCACGACGTCCTCGTCGCCGCGCTCGCCGGCAGCGCCCGGCACGCCCGCAAGCACGCCGAGGCGGGCATCGACATCGTCGTCGCCCAGGGCTACGAGGCCGGCGGCCACACCGGCGAGATCGCCTCCATGGTCCTCACGCCCGAGGCCGTCGAGGCGGTCGCCCCGCTGCCCGTGCTCGCCGCCGGCGGCATCGGCAGCGGGCAGCAGGTCGCGGCGGCGCTCACCCTCGGCGCGCAGGGCGTGTGGCTCGGCTCGGTCTGGCTCACGACGACCGAGGCCGACCTCCACTCCGCCGCGCTCACCCGCAAACTGCTCGCCGCCGGATCGGGGGACACGGTGCGGTCGCGGGCGCTCACGGGGAAGCCGGCGCGGCAGCTGCGCACGGAGTGGACCGACGCGTGGGACGACCCGGCCGGGCCCGGGACGCTCCCCATGCCGCTGCAGGGGCTGCTCGTCGCCGAGGCGGTCTCCCGGATCCAGAAGTACGAGGTCGAGCCGCTGCTCGGGACGCCGGTCGGGCAGATCGTGGGCCGTATGAACGAGGAGCGCAGCGTCCAGGCCGTTTTCGACGATCTGACCCGGGGTTTCGAGGTGGCCGTCAACCGGCTGAACCGGATCGCGGGGAGGTGACTCCGGTTTCGTCGCGGGGCGCGGCCCCGGTGGGGGCTGGTCGCGCAGTTCCCCGCGCCCCTGGAGATGCGCACTTCGTGCGCGACCTCCATAGAGGGGTGCCGCATCGGGGAAATGCGACCCGAAGCGTCTGCATTTCAGGGGCGCGGGGCCGTGTCGATATGCGGCTCCGCCGCGGGGCGCGACCAGCCCCCACCACCCGCACTCGGCGACGAGACCGCCATCACCCCACTGAGAAGCCGCGCCCCCGCTCCAGAAGGGATCAACCCCATGTCCGACCCGACCGCGAAACAACCCAACGGCTTCTGGGCCCAGGCCGCACAGGATCCCGCCCGCCCCGCGCTGATCGCCCCGGACGGCACCGAATGGACCGCCGGCGACCTCCACGCCGCCACCAACCGCCTCGTCCACGGCCTCCGCGCCGCCGGAATGGAGCGCGGCGACGCCTTCGCCGTAGTCCTCCCCAACGGCGTCGAGTTCTTCACCGCCTACCTCGCGGCGGCCCAGGCCGGCTTCTACCTCGTCCCGGTCAACCACCACCTCGTCGGCCCCGAGATCGCCTGGATCGTCGCCGACTCCGGCGCCAAGGTCCTCATCGCCCACGAACGCTTCGCCGAACAGGCCCGCGCCGCCGCAGACGAGGCGAAGCTCCCGCCCACGCACCGCTACGCCGTCGGCGGCGCCGTCGACACGTTCCGCCCGTACGCCGAACTCCTCGACGGACAGAGCGAGCAGCCGCCCGCCGACCGCACCCTCGGCTGGGTCATGAACTACACCTCGGGCACCACGGGCCGCCCCCGCGGCATCCGCCGCCCGCTGTCCGGCAAGCTCCCCGAGGAGTCGTACCTCGGCGGCTTCCTCGGCATCTTCGGCGTCAAGCCCTTCGACGACAACGTCCACCTGGTCTGCTCGCCGCTCTACCACACGGCCGTGCTCCAGTTCGCGGGCGCGTCGCTGCACATCGGGCACACCCTCGTCCTCATGGACAAGTGGACGCCCGAGGAGATGCTCCGCCTCATCGACACCCACCGGTGCACGCACACGCACATGGTGCCGACCCAGTTCCACCGCCTGCTCGCGCTGCCGCAGGGCGTGAAGGACAGCTACGACGTGTCGTCCATGCGGCACGCGATCCACGGTGCCGCGCCCTGCCCCGACCACGTCAAGCGCGCCATGATCGACTGGTGGGGCGGCTGTGTCGAGGAGTACTACGCGGCGAGCGAGGGCGGCGGCGCGTTCGCCACCGCCGAGGACTGGCTCAAGAAGCCCGGCACGGTCGGCAAGGCCTGGCCCATCAGCGAACTGGCCGTCTTCGACGACGACGGCAACCGGCTGCCCCCGGGCGAACTCGGCACCGTCTACATGAAGATGAGCACCGGCGGATTCGCGTACCACAAGGACGAGGGCAAGACCCGCAAGAACCGCATCGGCGACTTCTTCACCGTCGGCGACCTGGGCGTCCTGGACGAGGACGGCTACCTCTTCCTGCGCGACCGCAAGATCGACATGATCATCTCGGGCGGCGTGAACATCTACCCCGCCGAGATCGAGTCCGAGCTCCTCGCCCACCCCGCCGTCGCCGACGCCGCCGCCTTCGGCATCCCGCACGACGACTGGGGCGAGGAGGTCAAGGCCGTCGTCGAGGTCGCCGACGGCTACACGGCGGGGGAGCCCCTCGCCACGGAGATCCTCGCCCACTGCGAGCGGCGGCTCGCGGGCTACAAGCGGCCCAAGACCGTCGACTTCATCGAGACGATGCCCCGCGACCCGAACGGCAAGCTGTACAAGCGGCGGCTGCGCGACCCGTACTGGGAGGGCCGCACCCGGGCTGTCTGAACCGTCCGGTTCCACGGGTGAGGGAAGGCCGGCCGGCCTCCCCCTCACCCGTCACCGAGCCGTCGCAGCGGCTCAGCCGCGCACCCGTACCACCCGCAGCGCGGGCGAACGCAGGATGTCCTTCTCGCAGAAACGCTCCGTGACCCACTTCCCGCCCGAGAACAGCCGGGTCTGGTCACGGGAGTGCGCCGACGCCGCGTTCGACGACTGGCCGTACGTCAGGAGCGTACGGGCCACCGGGCAGCGACCGCCGTCCCAGCCCACGGCCTGGATGTAGCTGGACCCGTGCACGACCTCGGTGTAGCCGCCGCCGGCCGGGTCCCACACGGGCTCGACCTTGTTCCACACGCCCAGCGACTCCGTGCCGCCGTGCACCGGGATCCGCTCCCCGCCGCGCACCACGAACTGGTTGCCGCCGAGCTCCCCGTCCAACGGGAGGCCCGCGCCGCGCAGTTCGGCGACCGCGTCCGCGAGCGCCGTCGCGAACCCGGGCGCCTGTGTGTTCAGCGTGTTCGGCGTGCGGACCGGGTCGGCCGCGTCGAAGGGCACCTTCCACAGCTGCGCGGCCGGCACCTTCGTCGTCAGCTTGCGCCAGAACCGGTCGAAGAGCAGCGCCCCGCGACTGTCCGTCCGCATCGTGCGGTCCCACCTGGCCAGCACCCGGCACGCCTCCGAGACGTCGACCGCCTTGCCGTCGCTGCCGGTCGCCGTGCCGCCCGGCAGCGCCGCGCAGGCCGCCGCCGTGTCCGCCGCCGCCAGATCACCCGCCGGCACCCGGTCCGCGAACTGCTGGCGCTGGAGGTCCGCCACCGTCAGCTTCCCGCGCCCGGCCATCGCCGCGACGTCCTCGACCGCGCCCCTGGTCCGCATCGAGCGCGGCGTGCCGACCGTGCCGAAGACCCGCTCGTACCCGGTCAGCGGCCGGTCCGCGTTGGCCAGCCAGGCGCTGTCGTTGGAGTTCTCGGCGTACGGCGCGTCCTTCAGGACCGGCATCCGGGACGGGCCGAAGATACCGGGCTGCACCGCGTCCGCGTCCTTGCCGAGCGCGCAGTCCCCGCGCGACCCGTCGAGCACCGCGACCCCGGAAGCCGGATACGTGACCTTGCCGAGCGGTGTCGAGCAGCGCGCCGCCAGGTCGTCGGTGATGCGCGGCAGCACCTGCGACTGCGTGAACAGGGAGTGCCCCGCGGAGTCCGCCGCGATCGTGTTGACCCACGGGATGCCCTGGGTGCGGCGCAGCGCGCGCAGCACGTCGTCCGTGGAGCGGGCCTTGCTGAAGCCGAGCGCGGTGTCCGAGGCCCGCAGGTTCAGCGCGTTCGGATCGTTCAGCGCGTACGCCGTCGTCGCCGTCCAGGGCAGCGGCAGACCCGCGCCCATGGAGGTGACCACCGGGCCGTAGCGCGTCCACCACTGGGTGCGGGTGACGTCCGGGCCGCCCTTGACGGGCACCGTGACCGTCCGGCGCGTCATCCGTTCCCGCCGGCCGTCGACCATGTACGCGGTCGGGTCGGCCGGGTCGAGGGTGAGCTGGTGGAGATTGAGGGTGACGCCCGTGGCGACCGTGTGGCTCCAGGCGAGGTACGCGTTGTGGCCGATGGAGATGCCCGTCGTGCCGAGCAGCGAGCCGCCCATCACGTTCAGCTCGCCCGGGATCGTCTGCTGCGACTGCCAGAACCGGCGGCCGCCCTGCCACGGGTAGTGCGGGTTGCCGAGCAGCAGGCCGCGCCCGTTCGCCGTCGTGTCCCCGCTGAACGCCACCGCGTTCGAGCCCATGTCCGCGTCGTCCTGGGCGAACAACTCGCGGGCCGCGTCGGCAAGTTCCTCCTTGTCCGGGGACTGCGGGGCCGCGGCCCCTGCCGCCGGCGGCTGCGCGGCCGTGATGCCGTCGACGCCGCGGCCCTGCCCGCCCAGCACGGATATCGCGAACCCGCGCGCGGCCACGTCCAGCGTCGTCACCGGCTCGACCCAGTCGGCGCCCTTGCACGCCGGGTCCGTGACCCGGTGGTCGCGCAGCCAGGCGTTGTACCCGGCGGCCCAGCCGCGCATCGCGTCCTTGACGTCCTGGCTCGGGCCCGCCGGGGCCGGGGTGGCCAGCAGCTTCTCCACGGTGCGGGTGTCGCGGACCCCGCGGAAGTACAGGTCGCTCGCCAGGTTCGTGGTCGCCGACGACAGCGAGCCGTCCGGTGCCGCGTCCGCCCCGAACCGGCGCGCACGCTCGCCGCGCACTGTCACGAACCCGTCGGCCAGCGTGCACACCTGGTCGGCGGCCTGGGCCCACCCGGTGCCGAACCCGAGGTTCGCGTAGTCCTTCGCGACGATGTGCGGAATCCCGTACTCGGTGTACCGGATGGTGGCGGACAGTCCGCCGCCGTGCGGGTGATCCGCGCGGCCGGCCTGCGCGGAGGGCGCCGCGGCCGTGCTGCCGAGCACGGTCAGCAGGGTGATCCCGACGGCCGCAAGGGACCGTCCTCTCGGGCGGGTGCGCATCGTGCTCCCAACTGGAGGGGAAACAGGGGTGGTTGAGCGTACCAACGGGTATGTCGGCTGCGGAGGCCCTTGCACACACCTCTTGACCCGGCGCTGCGCACCGCTGAGGATCACGCCATGACGAGCTCACCGGCAGCAGAGGCAACGGGCAGCACGGTCGACGGCGTGCTGCGGCGCAGCGCCCGCCGCACCCCGGCACGGGTCGCCCTGCGCTACGGACCGCGCTCCTGGACGTACGAGGAACTGGACGACGCCGTCTCGCGCGCGGCCGGGGTGCTGCTCGGCCTGGGCCTGTCCGCCGGCGACCGGGTCGGCGCCTACGGGCACAACTCGGACGCCTACCTGATCGGCTTCCTCGCCTGCGCGCGGGCCGGCCTCGTGCACGTGCCGGTCAACCAGAACCTGACCGGCGACGACCTCGCCTACCTCGTCCGGCAGTCCGGCAGCACCCTCGTCCTGACCGACCCCGACCTGGCCCGCCACCTGCCCGACGGCACCGACACCCTGGCCCTGCGCGACGCCGACGACTCCCTGCTCGCCCGGCTGCCCGCTGCGGCGCCCCACGACGGTCCGGCGCCGCACGCCGACGACCTCGTCCAGCTCCTCTACACCTCCGGCACGACCGCCCTGCCCAAGGGCGCCCGCATGACGCACCGGGCGCTCGTGCACGAGTACGTCAGCGCGATCCACGCCCTCGACCTCAGGGCGACGGACCGGCCGGTGCACGCGCTGCCGCTCTACCACTCGGCCCAGATGCACGTGTTCCTGCTGCCCTACCTCGCGGTCGGCGCGACGAACACGCTGCTCGACGCGCCCGCCCCCGGGCCGGTCCTCGACCTCGTCGAGGCGGGGGAGGCCGACAGTCTCTTCGCGCCCCCGACCGTGTGGATCGCCCTGTCCCAGGACCCCGGCTTCGCCACCCGCGACCTCGGCGCCCTGCGCAAGGCGTACTACGGCGCCTCGATCATGCCCGTGCCCGTCCTGGAGCGGCTGCGCGAACGGCTGCCCTCGCTCGCCTTCTACAACTGCTTCGGGCAGAGCGAGATCGGGCCGCTCGCCACCGTCCTCGGCCCCGACGAGCACGAGGGCCGGATGGACTCGTGCGGCCGCCCGGTGCTGTTCGTCGAGGCGAAGATCGTCGACGAGGACGGCAAGGACGTGCCCGACGGCACGCCCGGCGAGGTCGTCTACCGCTCGCCGCAGCTGTGCGACGGCTACTGGGACAAGCCCGAGGAGACCGAACAGGCCTTCCGTGACGGCTGGTTCCGCTCCGGCGACCTCGCCGTGCGGGACGCCGAGGGCTACTTCACCGTCGTCGACCGGGTCAAGGACGTCATCAACTCCGGCGGCGTCCTGGTCGCCTCCCGCCAGGTCGAGGACGCGCTCTACACCCACCCCGCCGTCGCGGAGACGGCCGTCGTCGGTCTGCCGGACGAGCGCTGGATCGAGGCCGTGACCGCCGTCGTGGTGCGCGGCGGAGAAGTCACCGAGGCCGAACTCCTCGCCCATGCCCGCGAGAAGCTCGCCCACTTCAAGGCGCCGAAGCGCGTGGTCTTCGTCGACGAACTCCCGCGCAATGCGAGCGGCAAGATCCTCAAGCGCGAACTGCGGGACCGCTTCGCGCAGGACTGATCCGGCCGCTCACGCGGCGGCCCCCGGCACGGGTACCGCCCGGCACCGTGCGCACCGGCACGCGGGAGCGTACGGCGGGCGGGGAGCCCAAGGGCCGGTGTCGCAGGGGTGTGCCCGCGCGTGCCGTGAGGTGGCCCGTCAGCCGGGTCCTGTGCGGCGCCGGTGTCTCGCCGTCCCGGTGGGGCCTGGGGGTGCGCGGGTGAGTGCGGCGGCCGGCGGCTCCGGGGTTCGGCGGTGTGGCTGTCGGCGGGTGCGGCTTGGTGCGGCCCGGTGTCGCGTCAGGCCGGGGCGGGTCGCTGTCCCGCTGCTTCGGCGGGGCAGCCGGGCCGTGGTCGCTCGGCCCGGCTCTCGGCCCGGTGGCCTCACGCGCCGCGCAGGTCCATGATGCGCTTGATCTTGCCGACCGAGCGCTCCAGGGTCTCGGGGTCGACGATCTCCACGCAGACCGTCACGCCGACGCCGTCCTTCATGCCCGCCGCGATGGCCCGGGCCGCCGCCTCCCGCTCGTCCGGCGTCGCGTCCGGGCGGGCCTCCGCGCGGATCGTCAGGGCGTCCATGCGGCCCTCGCGGGTCAGCTTCAGCTGGAAGTGCGGGGCGACGGCCGGGGTGCGCAGCACGATCTCCTCGACCTGGGTCGGGAACAGGTTCACCCCGCGCAGGATCACCATGTCGTCGCTGCGGCCCGTGATCTTCTCCATGCGGCGGAACGCGGGCCGCGCCGTGCCGGGAAGGAGCCGGGTCAGGTCCCGGGTCCGGTAGCGGATCACCGGCATCGCCTGCTTGGTGAGCGACGTGAAGACCAGCTCGCCCTGCTCCCCGTCGGGCAGCACCTCGCCCGTGATCGGATCGACGATCTCGGGGAGGAAGTGGTCCTCCCAGATGTGCAGTCCGTCCTTGGTCTCCACGCACTCCTGCGAGACGCCCGGGCCCATGACCTCGGACAGACCGTAGATGTCGACGGCGTCGATCCCGGCCCGCTCCTCGATCTCGCGCCGCATCTCCTCCGTCCACGGCTCCGCGCCGAAGATCCCGACGCGCAGCGAGGAGGCGCGCGGGTCCACGCCCTGCCGCTCGAACTCGTCGAGCAGCGTCAGCATGTACGACGGCGTGACCATGATGATCTCGGGCTTGAGGTCCTGGATGAGCCGTACCTGCCGCGAGGTCATCCCGCCCGACGCCGGGATCACGGTGCAGCCGAGCCGCTCGGCTCCGTAGTGCGCGCCGAGACCGCCCGTGAACAGGCCGTACCCGTACGCCACGTGCACCGTGTCCCCGGGGCGGCCCCCGGCCGCGCGGATCGCCCGCGCCACCAGGTCCGCCCACGTGTCCAGGTCGTCCTGCGTGTACCCCACGACGGTCGGCAGGCCCGTCGTGCCGCTGGAGGCGTGCAGCCGGCGCACGTCCGAGCGGTCCACGGCGAACATCCCGAACGGATAGTTGTCCCGCAGGTCCGTCTTGGTGGTGAACGGGAAGCGGGCCAGGTCCGCGAGGGAGGCGCAGTCCTGCGGGCGGACCCCGGCCTTGTCGAAGGCGTCGCGGTAGAACGGCACCCGCTCGTAGACACGGGCCAGGGTCTCCCGCAGCCGCTCCAGCTGCAGCGCCCGCAGCTCGGGCAGGCCCATCAGCTCGCCCGCGTCCCAGCCCTGCGTGTTCGAAGCCCTCGACGTCATCGTCCGCACTCCCGAAGTCCCGACCGATCATTCGGTTGATCTGCTGACGTCAGTAATTCAAGCCGGGACCGCCCACGTCAAGAGATACGGGCCTGCGGGTTGTCCTTCGCCTCCAGGACGTACGGGGTGGTCGTGCCCAGCACGGCGAAGCCGAGGCGCTCCAGGATCGGCCGGCTGTACGGCGAGGCGTCGACATGCACGTACCGGAAGCCGCGCTCGGCGGCGATGCGGGTCCGGAACGCCACCAAAGAGCGGTAGATCCCGCGCCCGCGCCAGGCCGGCACCGTGCCGCCGCCCCACAGGCTCACGAAGTCCGTGCCCGGGTGCAGCTCGAGCCGGGCGGCGCTCACCGGCTCGTCCCCGGCCAGCGCGACCACCGCGGCGACCGTGCCCGGATCCTGGGCCAGCTGGCTGCGGAGCAGCTGTCCGATGACCGAGCGGCCGCCCTCGAAGGCCTGGTCGTGGACCTTCTCGACGAGCGCGACGTCCGCCTCCTCGGTCACCGGCAGCAGACGGATCCCGTCCGGCGGCGGCACGTCGAGCGGCAGCGCCGCCGTCTCGGCGACGAGCAGCGCCTCGCGCTCCTCGGCCGTGAACCCGGCCGCCGTCAGGCGCGCGGGCAGATCGGCGGGCCGGTCGTGCCCGTACGTCTTCCACTCGACGTCACGCCCGGCCGCGCCGAAGAAGCGGACCTGCTCCGCGATCGCCGCGTCGGCGCTCTCCTCGTCGAGGTCCGACCAGAGGACCGCGCTCCAGCCGCCCTCGGGGCCCAGCTGGCGCACGACGCCGCCGGTCCGCTCGATCACCGCGCCCGCCTCGTCGGGCCGCGCCTCGCGCCGCATCTGCCGGTCGTACAGCTTCAGTACCGCTTCGGAATCCATGCGGTCACCCCAGCACCGCCGTGATGCCGGGGCAACCGGATTAACCCGCGCTAGCCGGCCGCCGACTCCGCCGCCACAGAGCGCGCCCAGCGGTAGTCCGCCTTGCCGCTGGGGGAGCGCTGGATGCGGTCCGTCACGACGAGCTGGCGGGGGATCTTGTACCCGGCCAGATGGGTGCGGCAGTGCGTCTGGAGCGAGTCCAGGGTCAGCTCCGGGGCGCCGTCGCGCAGCTGCACCACGGCCGCGACGTGGTTGCCCCACTTCGGGTCCGGGACGCCGGCGACCAGCGCGTCGTAGATGTCCGGGTGCGACTTGAGGGCCTGCTCGACCTCTTCCGGATAGACCTTCTCGCCCCCGGTGTTGATGCACTGCGAGCCCCGGCCCAGGACCGTGACGATGCCCTCCTCGTCCACGGTCGCCATGTCGCCGAGCAGCACCCAGCGCGCCCCGTCGTACTCGAAGAACGTCTCGGCGGTTTTCTTCGGGTCGTTGTAGTAGCCGAGCGGCACATGGCCGCGCTGCGCGAGCCGGCCCACCTCGCCGACCTCGACCGGCCGGTGCGTCGCCGGATCCACCACCTGGGTACGGGCGTTGACCCGCAGCCGGAAACCCTGGCCCGCGCCCGAGCCGTCGGTCGCGGTGCCGTTGAACCCGGACTCGGACGAGCCGAAGTTGTTCAGGAGCATCACGTTCGGCACCAGCGCCTGGAACGCCGCGCGCACCGAGTCCGACATGATCGCGCCGGACGACGAGACGCTGAACATCGACGAGCAGTCGGTGCCCTTCAGCGGGCCGCTGAGCGCGTCGATCAGCGGACGCAGCATCGCGTCGCCCACCAGCGACATGCTGGTGACCTTCTCCTTCGCGACCGTGCGCAGCACTTCCTCCGGCGCGAACTTGCGGTGGATCACGATGCGCTGGCCGAAGTTGAAACCGATGAACGCGGTGAGCGTCGACGTGCCGTGCATGAGGGGCGGCGTCGGGAAGAACGTGATGCCGTCACCGCCCGCCGCGACCCGCTCGGCGAGCTCCTCCGGCCGCGCCACCGGCTCCCCGGTCGGCGCGCCGCCCCCGAGCCCCGAGAAGAACAGGTCCTCCTGGCGCCACATCACGCCCTTCGGCATGCCCGTGGTGCCGCCCGTGTAGATGATGAACTGGTCGTCCGCCGAGCGTGGCCCGAACCCGCGCTCCGGTGAACCGGCCGCCTCCGCCTCCGTGAAGTCCACGGCCTTGAGCGGCGGCGCGGCCGGATCCGGGGTCCCCACCCGGACCAGGTGCCGCAGCTTCTCCGTCCGCGGCAGCGCCGCCGCCACCCGCTCGGTGAACTCGGCGTCGAAGACCAGCGCCGCCAGATCGGCGTCGCGGTAGAGATAGACCAGCTCCTCCTCCACGTACCGGTAGTTGACGTTCACCGGCACGACGCGCGCCTTCAGGCAGGCGAGCACGGTCTGGAGGTACTCGACCCCGTTGTAGAGGTGGAGCCCCAGGTGCTCGCCGGGCCGGACGCCGCTGTCGACGAGGTGGTGCGCGAGGCGGTTGGCCGCCGCGTCCAGCTCCGCGTACGTCAGCCGGCGCTCCGCCCCGGTGCCCGGGTGATCGACATAGACGAGCGCCTCGCGGTCAGGGACCACGTCGACGACCGACTCGAACAGGTCGGCAAGGTTGTACTCCACCGCTCCTCCTGACCGTGGCACCGTCTCGTGTGCCGGTCATCACAGCAGAGTCGGCAGGAAGGCGGAAGAGGCCGCGGCAAGAAATCTGACTACCTGTCAGAAAACTCTTGTGCCCGTCCGCCCCCTCCTGCAACCTGTTCTCGTTCCGAGGGCTACGGGACTTCGGGGCTCCGGCCGACTGGAGGGCAGCCATGGGCGGTACCGAACATCTCGACGTACGGCGTGAGGGCGCGACGCTCGTCCTCACGCTCAACCGGCCGGAGGCGAAGAACGCCCTGTCCCTGCCGATGCTCGTCGGCCTCTACGACGGCTGGCTGGAGGCGGACGCCGACGACGCGATCCGCTCCGTCGTGCTCACCGGGGCCGGCGGCGCGTTCTGCGCCGGCATGGACCTCAAGGCCCTCGCCGGCAAGGGCATGGACGGACAGCAGTACAGAGACCGCATGAAGGCCGACCCCGACCTGCACTGGAAGGCGATGCTGCGCCATCACCGGCCGCGCAAGCCGGTGATCGCGGCGGTCGAGGGGGCCTGTGTCGCGGGCGGCACGGAGATCCTCCAGGGCACGGACATCCGGGTCGCGGGGGAGTCGGCGATGTTCGGGCTCTTCGAGGTCAAGCGCGGGCTGTTCCCGATCGGCGGCTCCACGGTCCGGCTGCCCCGGCAGATCCCGCGCACGCACGCGCTGGAGATGCTGCTCACGGGCCGGCCCTATTCGGCGGCGGAGGCGGCGGCCATCGGGCTCGTCGGGAGCGTCGTGCCCGACGGCACGGCGCTGGACGCGGCGCTGGCCCTGGCCGAGCGGGTCAACGCGTGCGGGCCGCTCGCCGTCGAGGCCGTGAAGGCCTCCGTGTACGAGACCGCGGAGCTGTCCGAGTCGGACGGGCTCGCCGCGGAGCTCAAGCGTGGGTGGCCCATCTTCGACACGGCCGACGCGAAGGAAGGCGCCCGCGCATTTGCGGAGCACCGCCCCGCCGTTTTCCTTCGCGAGTAGCCCGGCCGTCCGCCCGGTGGGGGCTGATCGCGCAGTTCCCCGCGCCCCTGAAATGCATGCCCTTCGGGTGCATTTCCCTGACACAGGTGCGGGCCGGCCTTTTCACGGAGAAAGGCGCGGCGAAGCCGCTGCCTTTCAGGGGCGCGGGGAACTGCGCGACCAGCCCCCACCGGGCCGCACCCGGCGACGAGACAGCGAACCCCGCAGACGGGGACCCGACCCGAACCGAAGGAGACCCGCGCGATGACGACAGCCCCCCGCCCAGACATACTCCGGGCACCCCTGATCGTGGAGTTCCCGTTCACCCGCTCCCTGGGCCCCGTCCAGAGCGCCTTCCTCACCGGACTCCGGAACAAGGTCACCCTCGGCGTCCGCACCCCGACCGGCAAGGTCCTCGTACCGCCCGTCGAGTACGACCCGGACACCGCCGAGGAGCTCCGCGACCTCGTCGAGGTCGGCGCCACCGGCACCGTCACCACCTGGGCGTGGAACCACGAACCGCGCCGCGGCCAGCCCCTCGACACCCCCTTCGCCTGGGTCCTCGTCAAGCTCGACGGCGCCGACACCGCCCTGCTGCACGCCCTCGACGTACCCGGTCCGGAGGCGGTCCGCACCGGGCAGCGCGTCCGCGTCCGCTGGGCGGCCGAGCGCGAGGGCGCCATCACCGACATCGCCTGCTTCGAACCGGACGACAGCACCACGGAACCGGCTCAAGCCGCCTCGCACCAGGGCGAGTTCGGCGACATGGTCACCGGCATCGTCACCCCGGCCCGGCTCGACTACGAGTACAGTCCCGGCGGCGCCCAGACCCGGTACATCAACGCCCTCGCGGACCGCCGCACCGTCGGCGAACGCTGCCCCTCCTGCCGCAAGGTCTACGTCCCGCCTCGCGGCGCCTGCCCCACCTGCGGCGTCGCCACGACGGAACAGGTCGAGGTCGGCCCGGCCGGCACCGTCACCACGTACTGCATCGTCAACATCAAGGCGAAGAACCTCGACATCGAAGTGCCGTACGTCTACGCGCACATCGCACTCGACGGCGCCGACCTCGCCCTGCACGGCCGCATCGCCGGGATCCCCTACGACCAGGTGCGCATGGGGCTGCGCGTCGAACCGGTCTGGACGGAGGGCGGGCGCTACCCCGACCACTACCGGCCGACCGGCGAACCCGACGCCGATTACGACTCGTACAAGGAGCTGATCTGAGATGCGGCCGCCGATCCGGGACATCGCCGTCGTCGCCTTCGCGCAGAGCGACCACCGGCGCACCACCGACGAGGTGTCGGAGGTGGAGATGCTGATGCCCGTGCTGCACCAGGTCCTCGACGCCACCGGCCTGAGGACCAGCGACATCGGGTTCACCTGCTCGGGATCCAGCGACTACCTCGCGGGCCGCGCCTTCTCGTTCACGATGGCGCTCGACGGCGTCGGCGCCTGGCCGCCGATCTCCGAGTCGCACGTCGAGATGGACGGCGCCTGGGCGCTGTACGAGGCGTGGACCAAGCTGCTCACCGGCGAGGCCGACACCGCCCTCGTCTACTCCTACGGCAAGTCATCGCCCGGCTCCGTGCGCGACGTGCTGACCCGCCAGCTCGACCCCTACTACGTGGCCCCGCTGTGGCCCGACTCCGTCGCCCTCGCCGCCCTTCAGGCACAGGCCCTCGTCGACGCCGGAGAGACCGACGAGAAGGCCCTCGCCGGGGTGGCCGCCCGCAGCCGCACCGCCGCCGCGACCAACCCGCACGCCCAACTGCGCGGCCCCGGCGTCCCGCAGGGCGACTACGTCGTCCAGCCGCTGCGCACCGGCGACTGCCCGCCCGTCGGCGACGGCGCGGCGGCCGTGATCCTCGCCGCCGGCGACCGCGCCCGCGAACTGTGCGAGCGGCCCGCCTGGATCCGCGGCATCGACCACCGCATCGAGGCCCACTCCCTGGGCGTCCGCGACCTCACCGACTCGCCCTCCACCCGGCTCGCCGCCGAACACGCCGGAGCCTTCGAACGACCGGTCGACACGGCCGAGTTGCACGCCCCCTTCACTTCGCAGGAGGTCGTTCTGCGCAAGGCGCTGCGGCTCGGCGACGACGTCGACGTCAACCCGTCCGGCGGCGCCCTCGCCGCCAACCCCGTCATGGCCGCGGGCCTCATCCGCATCGGCGAGGCCGCCGCCCGCATCCACCGCGGCGAGGCGCGGCGCGCCCTCGCCCACGCCACCTCCGGGCCCTGCCTCCAGCAGAACCTGGTCGCCGTACTCGAAGCTTCCGAAGGATCCGAAGGAGCGACCCGATGACCAGCACGGCACACAAGGAACCGGTCGCGGTCGTCGGCATCGGCCAGACCAAGCACGTCGCCGCCCGCCGCGACGTCTCCCTCGCCGGACTCGTCCGCGAAGCCGCCCGACGCGCCCTCGACGACGCCGAGTTGACCTGGGCCGACATCGACGCCGTCGTCATCGGCAAGGCGCCCGACTTCTTCGAGGGCGTCATGATGCCGGAGCTGTACCTCGCCGACGCGCTCGGCGCCGTCGGCAAGCCCATGCTCCGCGTCCACACCGCCGGTTCCGTCGGCGGCTCGACCGCGCTCGTCGCCTCGAACCTGATCGCGGGCCGCGTCCACGGCACCGTCCTCACCCTCGCCTTCGAGAAGCAGTCCGAGTCCAACGCCATGTGGGGACTCTCCCTGCCGATCCCCTTCCAGCAGCCGCTCCTCGCCGGCGCCGGCGGCTTCTTCGCCCCGCACGTCCGCGCCTACATGCGGCGCACCGGAGCCCCCGACACCGTCGGCTCCCTCGTCGCCTACAAGGACCGCCGCAACGCCCTCAAGAACCCCTACGCCCACCTCCACGAGCACGACATCACCCTGGAGAAGGTGCAGTCCGCGCCCATGCTCTGGGACCCCATCCGCTACTCCGAGACCTGCCCGTCCTCCGACGGCGCCTGCGCGATGATCCTCACCGACCGCGCCGGAGCGGCCCGCGCCCCGCGCCCGCCCGCCTGGCTGCACGGCGGCGCCATGCGCAGCGAACCGACCCTGTTCGCGGGCAAGGACTTCGTGTCGCCGCAGGCCGGCAAGGACTGCGCCGCCGACGTGTACCGGCAGGCGGGCATCGCCGACCCGCGCCGTGAGATCGACGCCGTCGAGATGTACGTGCCGTTCTCCTGGTACGAGCCGATGTGGCTGGAGAACCTCGGCTTCGCCGCCGAGGGCGAAGGCTGGAAACTCACCGAATCGGGTGTCACGGAGCTCGACGGGGACCTCCCCGTCAACATGTCGGGCGGTGTCCTCTCCACGAATCCGATCGGCGCCTCCGGCATGATCCGCTTCGCCGAGGCGGCGCTCCAGGTCCGCGGCCAGGCCGGGGAACACCAGGTGGACGGGGCCCGCAAGGTCCTCGGGCACGCCTATGGCGGCGGCGCGCAGTTCTTCTCCATGTGGCTCGTCGGCGCGGAGCCGCCCACGAGCTGAACACCGCCGCGCCTCGCGGCCTGTGCGGGGCCCGGCCCGGTCGCTACGCTGGCGCACGGACGACGAACCGGGAGGAGCACGGACGTGGCCGAGAGCACCATCGACCAGCACCCGCTCGCGGGGTGGGACAAGCCGGATCTGGACCTGAGCGCGGCGGACTGGCGGTCCAGCAGCAACGGCAGGGGCGACGTCCAGATCGCCTTCGTCGAGGGGTTCGTCGCGATGCGCAACAGCGGCAGCCCGCAGAGCCCCTCGCTGATCTTCACCCCCGCCGAGTGGGGTGCGTTCGTGCACGGCGCCCGCGAGGGCGAGTTCGATCTGACGTAGCCCGTCGTCCGCGGGCCCCTCACCGATTTCCCTCCGACACGTGACCTTCGGCCCTGTCCTGCGGCGCGCGCATGCGAAACCCTGGCCGCAGGAACAGCCGGTCTAACAGGGCACGGACACCGTGCCCGGTGTCGGAGGCGAAACCAGCCATGAGCACGCCGCACGCCCAGCCCGTAGTCGCCGCGGTCGACGGATCCGACGACAGCCGCAGAGCCCTCGACTGGGCCCTCGCCGAGGCGTCCCGGCGCGGCACGGCGCTGCGCGTCCTGCACGTGCGGCAGTACGCGCCGGCCGTGCAGCCCGGGGTGCTCGTCGCCGGGGGCGAGTCCCCCGAGCGCGAGGACCGGGTGCTGGAAGCCGTCCGCACCTCGCTCGTGGCGCGCGGCGGCGAACTGCCGCCCGTCGAGTACGTCAGCCGTGAAGGCCTCCCGGCCGCACTGCTGCCCGAGGAGAGCGCGCGGGCCCAGCTGCTCGTCCTCGGCTCGCGCGGACGCGGCGGCTTCGCCAGCCTGCTGCTCGGGTCGAACGGGGTCGCGACGGCCCGGGACGCCGACTGCCCCGTGGTCGTGGTGCCCCGGCCGGGCCGCCGGATCGACTCCGAGACGCCGCTGCCGGCCGGTCCGCGCGTCGTCGTCGGACTGCAGACCGACGACCCCGACGAGACGGCCCTGGCCTTCGCCTTCGCCCACGCCTCCCGCACCGGTGCGCGGCTCCACGTCGTCGCCGCGTACCCCTGGCCCGTACTGGCCTGGAGCGCGTTCGGCGACTTCACGCCGACGGTCCAGGACCAGAAGGCGGCCGAGCGCGAGACGCTGGACCTCGCCAATGACGCGCTCGTGGAACAGCGGAAGTCTCACCCTGAAGTAGAGGTCGAGCTGTACGTGGCGCCCGGCGACGCGGCGGGGCATCTCGTCGACGCCTCCCGCGAGGCGGAACTGGTCGTCGTGGGCCGGCACCGCCGCCGCCTCACCCGCCCCGCGCCGATGCTCGGCTCGGTCACGCACGCGGTGCTGCTGCACGCGGCGAGCCCGGTGGCGGTGGTGCCCCCGGCGCCGGAGGGGGACGAACCCGCCTGAGCCGGTCCGGCGAGCACCCGGTCGACGGCCGGTTCTGCCGTCCGCGGTGCCGCCACCCATGATCGGGCGGGACCGGGGTGGCGCGGGGTGTTCAGTGGGCGGCGTGGGGGACCGCGCCGCGCGTGAGGGTGCCGGTCGTGCACGCTCGACCGAGCCCGGCCGCGGAACGCCGGCTCGCCTGTGGGGATCTCAGCGCAGGACCACGCATCCGCGCCCGGTCAGCTCGTCGAGCAGGCCGGGCGCGACGTGCACGTCGTTCCAGCGCAGGTCGAGCTTCTCCAGCGCGGGGAGCTCCGTGATCCAGGCGGGCAGTTCGCGCAGCCGGTTGGCGCGCAGGTCCAGGCGGCGCAGTCGCGGCAGCGCGCGCAGGGGCTCGGGCACGTGCGCGAACGCGTTGTCCCGCAGCTCCAGCTCGCGCAGTTCCGTCAGGTCGCGCGCCGAATCCGGGAGAGCGGTCAGGGCGTTGCCGCGCAGCCACAGTTCACGCAGCGCGGACAGGCCGCCGATTCCGTCGGGCAGCGCCGTCAGCCGGTTGTCCTGGGCACGCAGCTCGACCAGGCCGGTCATCGCGGCGAGGGCCGGCGGCAGCGCCGTCAGCCGGTTCTCCCCGACGTTCAGATACGCCAGCCGGTCGAGCGCCCCCAGTGTGTCCGGCAGCTCCGTGAGGCGGTTGTCGTGCAGGTACAGGAAACGCGTCAGCTCCGGCAGCGTGCCGATCCGCGCGGGCACCGACGTCAGCAGGTTGTGGCCGAGGTCGATCGTGTGCAGCCGGGTGAGATCACCGATCCGGTCGGAGACCGCGGTCAGACGGTTGTCCGCCAGGAGCAGCACCTCCGTCTCCGGGTGGCGCCACACCTCGTCCGGCACGGAGTCCAGACCGGCCCGCCAGTAGTTCAGCACCTTCGGCACCGCTCCGCTCGCGGCCATCTCAGCCCTCGCCCCCACCCGCCGCCCGTCTAATGGTCGGCGCGGAATCTATCATTAGCGCGGGTCCTATGATGGCCGCATGCCAGACAACGGCGCCGCCCCCGACAGCACCCGGCTCGCCCTCGACCTCACCCTCACCGTCCGTCACGACGGCCACGGTGGCGTCGCCGACGACCTCACCACGCCCGACGGACTGACCGCCTGGGTCCGCGAGCGCGCCGACGCGCTCCCCGCCGGCACCGGCTTCCGCGCCGACGAACCGGCCCTCGAGCGGGTACGTGACCTGCGCGCCGCCGTACGGGCCCTCTTCGCCCGCGCCGTGCGCCCGGGAGAGCCGAGCCCCGCCGACGCCCGCCGCCTGCTCCCCGTGCCCGAGGCGCTCGCCCGGCTGAACGCGGCCGCCGCCCTGTGCCCCGTCGTCCCGGTGCTGACCTGGGACACCGCCGACGACGCGACACCCCTCGTACAGGAGCGCGCGGCGCAGGACGCACCGCCCGCCGACCTCCTCGTCGCCGCGCTCGCCCGCGCCGCGACCGCCTTCCTGGCGAGCGAGGACCGGACCCGGCTGCGGGCCTGCCACGCCCCGCGCTGTGTGCGCTACTTCCTCAAGGAGCACCCGCGCCAGGAGTGGTGCAAGCCCTCCTGCGGCAACCGCGCCCGGGTCGCCCGCCACCACGAGCGGCACAACTCCCGCACGGGACGGGCACCTCACAGCGAGTGAACCCCGACACGGGGCGAGCCGCCGAGTCGACGTACGATGGACCGCATGTCCTTCCTCCGCCGCCGCGCAGCGACCCCCGCGGGCCCCGACTTCGACGTCCTGGCCATGGACCCGGGTGACTGGCCGGGCAATCTCGGGGCCGGCCTGCTGCCCGCCCCCGACGGCTCCTGCCAGGGCGTGTTCCTGCGCTACGACCTGTTCGGCGGCCGCGGCCCCGCGATGATCATCGGCAACCTGCCCGAGGGCTCCCCGGCCCGGGACACCGCCGAGGGCGAGATCCCCTTCGAGGTGGCCCAGCTCCTGATCGCGCTGGAGAACGACGAGGAGGTCACCGTCACCGACGTCGAGGACGTCCCCGTGATGCAGGGCGACAACCTCCTCATCGTGCGCCGCCTCAAGCTGTCGGAGACCCGCATCTCCTGCGTCCAGTTCGACCGCAGCGACAACGTGCTGGTGACGATCGCCTCCTGGGACCGCCCCATCACCGACGACCTGTACGCGCTGCTCAAGCCGCTGCCCGCGGAGCTCTTCCAGCAGGGCTGAGCCCAGCTCCCACGACACACGACCGGGGCCGGGCCGCCGCCACCGCGGTGCCGGGCCCGCTACTTGACCCGCCGAGGCGGGAGGGCCAGGCAGCCGCGAC
>NZ_JBHYTK010000049.1:46745-49121 GCF_042749255.1 Streptomyces sp. NPDC059524
CGGGTGTGTGGGCGGGCGCCGCCCCGCGGGGCCGGGGCTCCTCGGCGGCGGGGGGCGCCCCCCCCCCCCCCCCCCCCCCCCCGGGCCCCCCCCCCCCCCCCCGGCCCCGGGCCCCCGGATCGTTCTCCCGCCGAGCCGGACGGTCAGGACTCCGTCGACGGCAGCACCCGCACGTCTGCCGCCCGCACGAACGCGACCCGGTGGCCGAACTGGATCTCGTAGTACACGTCCTCACCCCGCACCACCCGGTGCGACGACGTGTCGAACGTCGGCGAGTAGAAGTACTCGCCCGTCGTCCGCCCGCCGACCACGTACCGCTGCCCCGCGAGCAGCTTGTACGGCAGCGGCGAGACGGCCTGCGGGGTCATGCCCGCCGGGTACGCCGCCTTCTCCGGGTACGCGCGCCCGTACACCGGGATGTCCGAGGCCCCGTCCTTCGGCGTGATCACCAGACCCTTGGCGCTCACCGCGGCCGGCTGCTCCGCCGGGTCGTGGAACCAGGCCTTCTGGCCCAGGTACCAGATCGCCGTCCAGTCGCCCTCGCGCCCCGCGACCGCGTACTGCTGACCCGTCGAGGCACGGGACGCCATGTCGTTGACGCCCGTCGTCGAGTCCTGGCCGCCGGGGCGCAGCCCGATGTCCTTGACCAGCGGGGCGTCCTCGCTCGGCGCCGTGTACAGCCGCACCGCGCTCGACCCGTGCGGCGCGCACGGCTCACCGGCCTTGGTGCAGCCCGTGTACACCGGCTGGTTCTCGGCGAACCGCGGGTCGATCGTCACCAGACCGCCGTTCGGACCGGCCGTGGGGTGGAACGGCTTGCCGAGCAGCGCGAAGTAGTGCGCCCAGTCCCAGTACGGACCCGGGTCCGTGTGCATCTGCGGGATCGTCCCGCCCGTCGGGCCCGGCACCGTGTCGTGACCGAGGATGTGCTGCCGGTCCAGTGGGATGTCGTACCGCTTCGACAGGTACTTCACCAGCCGCGCCGACGAGCGGTACATCGCCTCCGTGTACCAGGAGTCGGGCTGCGCGAGGAAACCCTCGTGCTCCAGGCCCACCGACTTCGCGTTCACGTACCAGTTGCCCGCGTGCCAGCCGACGTCCTTCGCCTTGACCGACTGCACGATGTGCCCGTCCGTCGAACGCAGCGAGTAGTGCCAGGCCAGATACGTCTTGTCCTGCACCAGCTTCAGCGTCTGCTCCCACGTCGCCTCCGTGTCGTGGATGACGATGTAGTCGATGCTCTGGTCCTTCGGGCGGTCCGCGAGGTCGTGGTTGCCGTAGTCGCCGTCGCCGAACTCCTCGTAGGGCGCCGGGATCCACTCGCAGGACACCGTGCGCGGGCACTCGGCCCCGTCGGCGTCCGCCTTGCGCAGGCCCGCCCGGGTCAGCTGCGCGGGCTCCGGCCGCGCAGCCGGGTCCGCGGCGAGCGTCAGGTCCTGGCCCGCGTCGTTCGTGCGCCGCTCACCGTCGCGGATCACCGCGAACACGTCGTCCGCGTACGTCGCCGCGCTCGCCGCGTCGTCCGCTCCGGAGAACGTGGCGACCGCGCCGAACCAGTCGGACGGCTTCCCGCCGAGCGGCTCGCCGAGCCGCTTCTGCGCGGCCGCGAGCAGCGCCGCGCCGCCCCGCACGTTCGCCGCGGGATCGCTGCGCAGCTCCTCCGCCGGGATCCCCGACACCTCCGACGCCCGGACCAGCGTGGTGAGCCGGGCCGGCAGTTCGCCGCCGTCCGGCAGCGCCGGCGTCGCCTCCAGCGGGGCGCGCGAGTCGTCGCCGCGGGCGTCGCCCTCGGCGTGGTCGTAGCGCACCGTGCGGGCCAGCGCCGTGCGCGCGTCCGTCAGATGCATGGGGCCGTAGCCGCCGGAGACGCTCGGCGCGCCCGCGTGTGTGTCCCAGCGCGACTGCAGATAGGAGACGCCGAGCAGCACGCTCTGCGGCACGTGGTACTCGGCCGCGGCCGCCGCGAACGCGCTCTGCAGCTTCTGGTCCGCCGCGGCCGGCGCCCCGGCGTCCTGCGGCGGCGCCGCCCCGAGCAGCGGGAGCAGCAGCCCCGCCGTCGCGAGCGTGCCCGCCGCCCTGACGCGCGCAACACGGCCGGTGAGAGAACGGGGAGAACGATGCAACGGTGCCTCCTGGGAACGACGGAGCCGGGATGGTGCGCGATGCGTGCGGGGCCGATCGAGGTCAGTGGTATCGGCTCCCCGACGATCCGTCAATCATCCGACGGGCAACGGAGATTCCAGGGATTTCCCATGTCAGCGGGCGTGTGGCGGGCGGCGTCGGACGGGTTTTACGCGCGGTGGTGCGGCCGCCTGCGGCGCGTCAGTGGAGTGGACCAATGGGAGGACCAAGGGCCGGGTCAGGTGAGGGGCAGGG
>NZ_JBHYTK010000050.1:0-7631 GCF_042749255.1 Streptomyces sp. NPDC059524
CCGCGGGGCCGGGCCCCGGTCACAGCTGGTGGAGGCTTACGCGGCCTTCGCCTTCGTGGCGTACATGTCCACGTACTCCTGGCCCGACAGACGCATGACCTCGGCCATCACCGAGTCGGTCACGGCCCGCAGCACGTACCGGTCGCGGCCCATGCCGTCGTAGCGGGAGAACTCCATCGGCTCGCCGAAGCGCAGGGTCACCCGGCCCGGACGCGGCATGCCCGCGCCACCCGGCTGGAGCTTGTCCGTGCCGATCACCGCGAACGGCACGACGGGCGCGCCGGTCATCAGCGTCAGGCGCGCGATGCCCGTCCGGCCGCGGTACAGACGGCCGTCGGGGGAGCGGGTGCCCTCCGGGTAGATGCCGAAGACCTTGCCCTCCTCCAGGACCCGGCGGCCCGTCATCAGCGCGGCCACACCGCCGTTGGCGCCGTCCCGGTCCACCGGGATCATGCCGACGCCGGTGAAGAACCACGCCATCAGGCGGCCCTTGAGGCTCTTGCCGGTGACGTACTCGTCCTTGCCGATGAAGAACACCTGCCGGTCGCAGACGAGCGGCAGGATCATCGAGTCGATGAACGTGAGATGGTTTCCGGCCAGAATGACGGGGCCGTCGCCCGGAATGTTCTCGGCGCCCTCCACCCGTGGGCGGAACATCAGGCGCATGATCGGTCCGAGCACTGCCTTGATGAGCGCGAAGCGGGACAACGGGCCCTCCGGGGTCAAGGAATGGACATAAGGTCTGTGCAGGTGAGGACGATACTCGCGCGTACCGTCCTACCGCACATCGGGTTCACCGAGTGGATACACAGTGTTGATCCGGGTTGATCCCGCACGACGTCACCGACGCACCCCTGCCACGCGCGCGACACACAGCGGTCATCCCGCATCACCCCGACGTTCCGTACGCGGTCTCCCCCTCGTCACTCCCGCGCACCTACGATCGGTCCCGCTTTGACAGGTACAAGGCGGTAACTCGGCGGGAGGAGCGCTCCATGGGGAACGAGAAGGCTCAGGCGGCACACGAGGCGGGCACCGGTGGGGGAGTGGGCCGCCGGGCGCTGCTCGGCGCCGCGGTGCTGAGCGCGGGTGCGGCCGCCGTCGCCCTGCCCGGCACGGCCCGGGCCGCCGAGCGGGCCAGTGGCGGGAATCACTCGGGGCAGGGGTACACCGCGCTGCCCGTGCCCACCGTCATCGCCCACCGAGGCACCAGCGGCTACCGGCCCGAGCACACCCTCGGCTCCTACCAACTCGCGCTCGACATGGGCGCCCACGTCATCGAGGCCGGCGACATCGTCCCCACCAAGGACGGCCGGCTCGTCTGCCGCCACGAGCCGGAGATCGGCGGCACCACGGACGTCTCGGCCCACCCCGAGTTCGCGTCCCGCAAGACCACGAAGGTCATCGACGGCGTCTCCACCACCGGCTGGTTCACCGAGGACTTCACCCTCGCCGAACTGAAGACCCTGCGGGCCGTCGAGCGCATCCCGGGCAACCGGCCGCACAACACCCTCTACAACGGCCGCTGGGAGATCCCCACCTTCGACGAGGTCCTCGCGTGGCGCGCCGAGCAGAGCCGCGCCCGGGGCCGCGAGGTCTGGATCCACGTCGAGACCAAGCACCCCACCTACTTCCGCAAGCTCGGCCTCGGCCTCGAGGAACGGATCGCCAAGCTGCTGCGCGCCCACGGCCTGCACCGCAAGAACGCGCCCGTCTTCCTGCAGTCCTTCGAGCCGACCAGCATCCAGCGCCTGGACAAGCTCGTCGACAACCCGCTCGTCGTCCTGCTCTCCTCGGCCGGCTCCCGCCCCGCGGACTTCGTCGAGAACGGCGACCCGCGCACCGTCGCCGACCTCATCACGCCCGCGGGCCTCGAGGAGATCGCCGGCTACGCGCAGGGCATCGGCCCGACCCTCGACCTGATCATCCCGAAGGACAAGAGCGGCAAGCTCGGCGAACCCACCACCCTCGTGCGGGACGCGCACGCCGCCGGCCTGATCCTGCACCCGTACACGATGCGCAACGAGAACACCTTCCTGCCCGCGGACTTCAGGAAGGGCACCGACCCGAACGCGTACGGCGACGCCTTCGGAGCCTTCAAGACCTACTTCGCGACCGGCATCGACGGCATCTTCACCGACAACTGCGACACGGGCCTGCTCGCCCGCGAGGACTTCGTCAACGGCTGAGCCGCCGGTCCCGGTTGGAGTGAGACGCGGCCGCCCCGGCAACCGGGGGAGCGGGCGGCCGCGTCCCGCCGGGCATGATCCACGACACCGTCTTCGAGACCCTGCGCCCGCTGCTCGCGGCCGAGGCCCGCGCCGAGCTGCCCGGCGACGGGCGGGCCGACCTCGAGCAGGCCGTCTGGCTCCGCCTCCTGGAACACCTCGACACCCAGGGGCCACCCGCCGACCCCGCCGCCTGGCTCACCGCCACCGTCCGCGCCGAGGCCCGCCGGCACCGCCGCACCGCCCGGCACGAGCAGCCCTACGCCGTCGAGCCCGTCGCCGAGCACCCCGACCACGCCGATCCCGAGCACCACACCCTCCTCACGGAACGCGCCCGTGCCCTGCATTCGGCCGTACGCCGGCTGCCCGGCCGCTGCCCCGGCCTCATCGGCGCACTCCTGTCCCCCAAAGACCTCACTTACCGTGAAATCGCAGGTGAGTTGGGTATCTCACAGGGCAGTCTTGGGCCGGAACGTTCCAGATGTCTGGGATGCCTGCGCAGAATCCTGCCCGCCGAGGTTGCGCCGAGGCGTCGCCGGGGAAAAGAGTGAGGGCAACCGGCGAACAGGTGAGCGGGAGGCATGCACACATGGGCATGAGCGTGACCATCTCTGCGGCGACCGATGCGGACGCCGAGCAGATCCTCAAACTGCAGTACCTCTGCTACCAGAGCGAGGCGCAGCTCTACGGGGACTACTCGATCGAGCCGCTCACACAGACCCTCGACTCGGTCAGGGCCGAACTGACGGCCGGCACCGTTCTGGTGGCCCGCCTGGGCGACGAGGTCGTGGCCTCCGTCCGGGGGACCGTCGACGCGGACGGCACCGCACGGATCGGCAAGCTGATCGTCCACCCGCGGATGCAGCGCCACGGCCTCGGCGGCCGGCTGCTCTCCGCCATCGAGTCCGCGTTCGCCGGCACGGCCAAGCGGTTCCAGCTGTTCAGCGGCCACCGCAGCGAACACAACCTGCGCCTGTACCGCAAGCACGGCTACGCGCAGGTCTCCACCCGCCAGGTGGACGAGCGGCTCACCCTCGTCACCCTCGCCAAGGAGATCGACGCCTCGGCGCTCGCCGCGAGCGCCTGACCGCTGCTCAGGCGGCGGCGGCCTCCGGCCGCTGCCGCAGCACGCCCTTGCGCAGCCAGTACATCCCGGTGACCGGCAGCAGCACCGGGATGAACAGGTACTCCATCCCGTAGTCCGACCACACCGTCTGGTCCGGGAACGCGGAGGCGTCCACCAGCGTCCACGTGCCGACGATCAGCACACCGGCCAGCTCCAGGGCGCAGCACACGAAGGCCGAACGCCTGGCGCGGTCGCCGCCGCGCACCAGCGAGTACGTGATGAAGCCGTACACCAGGCCCGCGACCGCCGACAGCGAGTACGCCAGCGGCGCCTTGTCGAACTCGGTCGAGATCTGGAAGACCGAGCGCGACACCGCGCCGACGACCATCACGCCGTAGAGCCACACGAGCAGCAGCCCGGGCCCGCCGATGAGCCGGCGCCGCCCGCCCCGCTGCGGCCGCTCCGCCTTGTCCGTGTTCTCCGTGCTGCCCGCGCTGTCCGAAGAGGTCACCGCCACCTCATCCTCCCCAGATGTCGTAGAGCCGTACTTCGAGGACCGCGAGCACGACACCGCCCGCGGCGACCGTCACCGAACCCCAGCGGGTCCGCTCGGCCAGCGACATGAACCCGGCCGCAGGGACGCACGCGAACGCCCCGATCAGATACGCGACAAAGATCGTCGTGCCCTGGTCCGGCTTCTCGCCCCGGGCCAGCTGCACGATCCCGACCACCAGCTGGAGCAGCGCCAGCGCCGACACCACGGCCATCCCGATGAAGTGCCAGTCCTTGGTCGGCTGGTCGCGATAGGCGGCGAAACCGCACCACGCGGCGAGCGCGAGCGCGGCGAGACCCGTCACCAGGGTCAGGACATCAAGCATGGCCCAGACCCTATTACGGGACAGAAGACCCGCCGCCCTCGCCCCCGGGCCGCCCGGCGGCCGTCCGTGCCGCCGGTGGGCGGACCGTGGCGTTGACCACAACGCACCCGGCTGCGCACCCGCCCGCCGCCGCCGTCACGGAGGGCCGCTCGGCCGTGTCAGTGCTGGCCACGACGGCCGGCGTGGGGAGCACCGGAGGGGAGCGAGTGCCTCCGCATACCCGTCCACGGCTGTCCGCTATACGGACAGCACCGGCCGGAAAGGCCCTCACGTCTGCTTTACTTGCCCGCATGACCACGACGAGCAGCCGCATCCTTGCGACCGAGGCGACCAGGACGCCCGGTGCTCGCTGTATGTGTCGAATGTGCGCCTTCTGAGGGCCCCCGCACCTCTCCCGCGCCCCTAGGGCAGGGAGGGAACCCCGTTCTCGCGCCCCGAAGCGAGATCCAGGTCTGCCCGCGCACAGTCTCCGCGTACTGGTCCCAGTACCGCTCCCCGTCGAGAGCGAGAGCACGCGCGCCCGGACTTCCGCAACTTCCCGAATGAATGCCCCGTGCCCGGCGACACCCCGTGCCGCGCACTCGACAGTGACGGAAACCCACGTGATCACCACCCAGGGCCTCACCAAGGTCTACCGCTCGCGCGGCCGAGAGGTCACCGCCCTCGACGGCGTCGACCTGCACGTCCGCGAAGGCGAGGTGTACGGCGTCATCGGCCAGTCCGGCGCCGGCAAGTCCTCCCTCATCCGCTGCGTCAATCTCCTGGAGCGCCCCACCTCCGGCACCGTGACGGTCGCCGGACAGGACCTCACCGCACTCGCCGGGCGCGGCCCCCGCGCCGGCAAGCAGCTCCGCGAGGCGCGCAGCCGCATCGGCATGGTCTTCCAGCACTTCAACCTGCTGTCCTCGCGCACCGTCCAGGACAACATCGAGCTGCCGCTGGAGATCCTCGGCAAGTCGGGGAAGGAACGTTCCGCCAAGGCGCTGGAACTGCTCGACCTCGTCGGCCTCTCCGACAAGGCCAAGGCCTACCCCGCCCAGCTCTCCGGCGGCCAGAAGCAGCGCGTCGGCATCGCCCGCGCCCTGGCCGGCGACCCGAAGGTGCTGCTCTCCGACGAGGCCACCAGCGCCCTCGACCCCGAGACCACCCGCTCCATCCTCCAGCTCCTGCGCGACCTCAACCAGCAGCTCGGCCTGACCGTCCTGCTCATCACGCACGAGATGGACGTCGTCAAGACCGTCTGCGACTCCGCCGCCCTCATGGAGCACGGACAGATCATCGAGTCCGGCACCGTCAGCGAGCTCCTCGCGACGCCCGGCTCGGAGCTCGCCTCCGCGCTCTTCCCGGTCAGCGGCGACGCCACCGGCGCCGACCGCACGGTCATCGACGTCACCTTCCACGGCGAGTCCGCGACCCAGCCCGTCATCTCGCAGCTGTCGCGCACCTACAACATCGACATCTCGATCCTGGGCGCCGCGATGGACACCGTCGCCGGCAAGCAGGTCGGCCGCATGCGCATCGAACTGCCCGGCCGCTACGAGGACAACGTCGTGCCCGTCGGCTTCCTGCGGGAGCAGGGCCTCCAGGTCGAGATCCAGGGCCCGCAGGGCGAGAGCGCCCCCGTACTGCAGAAGGAAGGTGTCACCAAGTGACCTGGTCGGAGATGCAGCCGCTGCTGTCCCAGGCGTGTTGGGACACCCTCTACATGGTCGGCTGGTCCACGCTCATCGCCATCGTCGGCGGCCTCCCGCTCGGCGTGCTGCTCGTCCTCACGGACCGCGGCGGACTGCTCCAGAACGCCCTGGTGAACAAGATCATCGGGCAGGTCGTGAACATCGTCCGCTCGATGCCCTTCATCATCCTGATGGTGGCGCTCATGAGCTTCACCCGCGCGGTCGTCGGCACCACCATCGGCCGAGAGGCCGCCATCGTGCCGCTCGCCATCGGCGCCATCCCGTTCTTCGCCCGGCTCGTCGAGACCGCCGTGCGCGAGGTCGACGGCGGTCTGGTCGAGGCCGTCCAGTCCATGGGCGGCAACACCTGGACCGTCGTGCGCAAGGTCCTCGTACCCGAGTCGCTGCCCTCGCTGATCTCCGCGACCACCACGACGATCGTCGCCCTCATCGGCTACTCGGCCATGGCGGGCACCGTCGGCGCCGGCGGCCTCGGCGACATCGCGATCCGCTACGGCTACCAGCGCTTCGAGGGCAACCTCATGTGGATCACCGTCGCGGTCCTCGCCGTCGTCATCTCGCTCATCCAGTTCGCGGGCGACAGCGGGGCGCGCGTCCTGCACCGCCGCGCCGGCAAGGGCGGCGAACCGCTCCGCTTCCGCCTGTTCGGCGGCTTCCTCCCCGGCGGCCCCGTCGCCGCCGAAGCCACCGCGGGCACCACCGGCAAGACCGCCGGCTGAACCACCCGCTGACCCCCGAGGTCACGTCCCCCGACTCCCCGTCCCCCGGCGGGTTGCACCACCCATGGAGAAAGGCACTTTTCGTGCGTAACACCACCAAGATCACCGCTGCTGTCCTCGTCACCGGAGCCCTCACCCTCGGCCTCAGCGCCTGCGGCTCCGACAAGGGCGACGCCAAGGCCAAGGCCTCCGACCCCCTGGTCGTCGCGGCCACTCCCGTCCCGCACGCCGAGGTCCTGAACTACATCAAGGACAACCTGGCGAAGAAGGAAGGCCTCAACCTCGAGGTCAAGGAGTTCACGGACTACGTCCAGCCGAACAACGCCACCGAGGACGGCTCGGTCGACGCCAACTACTTCCAGACCGTTCCGTACCTGGAAGACTTCAACAAGAAGAACGGCACGCACCTCAAGTCCGTCGCGGTCGTCCACCTCGAGCCCCTCGGCCTCTACTCCGAGAAGTTCAAGAAGATCGACGAGCTCAAGAAGGGCGGCACCATCGCCCTCCCGAACGACGCCGACAACGAGAGCCGCGCCCTGCGCTTCCTCGCCTCGACCGGCATCATCGGCCTGAAGAAGGGCTCGGAGGCCACGGCCACCCCGCAGGACATCGCCAAGAACCCGAAGGACCTCCAGTTCAAGGAGGTCGAGGCGGCGCAGACCCCGCGCTCCCTGCAGGACGTCGACGGCGCGGTGATCAACGGCAACTACGCCATCGGTGCCGACCTCAACCCGGCCAAGGACGCCCTCGCCCTCGAGTCGACGAAGGGCAACGCGTACAACAACGTCCTCGCCGTCAAGGAGGGCAACGAGAACGACCCCCGCGTGAAGAAGCTCGCCAAGCTCCTCACCTCGCCCGAGGTCAAGAAGTTCATCGAGGACAAGTACAAGGGCTCCGTCCTGCCCTCGTTCTGATCCGGCGTCACTTCCGCGGCCGTCCCTGGGCCGTTCCACGGGGGCCCCCCCCCCCCCCCCGGGCGGCCCCCCAGGGCAGCGACGTGGCGTCAAGCGGCAATCAGGGCACACCCCCCCCCCCCCCCCAGGGCC
>NZ_JBHYTK010000050.1:7641-8495 GCF_042749255.1 Streptomyces sp. NPDC059524
CGGCTTCTCCGCCGGGGCGGGGGGGGGGCGTGCCGGGGGGCGCCCCCCGGCGGGGGGGGGGCGCCCCCCATGTGCAGTGACGTGCCTTCATGCTGCATGCTGGGCACTCACCCCGGCCGGCACGAGGGACGAAGAGGCGGCCACGAAGGTTACGGAGCGGCGCATGACGAACACCTTCCCCGAGATCTCCATCAGCACGGAGCGCTTGGTGCTGCGCCCCCTCGACGAGGACGACGTCCCCGCCCTCACCGAGATGATGAACGACGAGCTCGTCGCCGCCTGGACCTCGGTCCCGCAGCCCTTCACCGAGGAGGGCGCCCGCCGCTGGATCACCGAGTACGCGCCCCGCGAGCGCACCTCGGGACGCGGCCTCGACCTCGCCGTCACCGAGTTCCTCACCCAGCGCCTCGTCGGCGTCGTCCAGCTCACCAAGACCAACTGGCACGTCCGCGCCACCGAGTTGTCGTACATCGTCGCCCCCTGGGCCCGCGGCGAGGGCTACGCCTCCGAGGCCGCGCTCGCCACCGCCCAGTGGCTCTTCCGCGACCAGCGCATGGAGCGCATCGAACTGCGCACCGCCGCCGACAACACGGCCTCCCAGCAGGTCGCCCAGAAGATCGGCTGCATCAGCGAAGGCGTCCTGCGCAACGCGTGCATAGCGCGTACGCGCACGGAGGACGGCGGCTGGGCCGAGGTCCGCACGGACTTCATCGTGTGGAGCCTCCTCCCGGAGGACCTCGAAGGCGTCACGGAGCAGCTCGCGGAGGCCGGCGGCTTCACCGCCTTCTCCGACTGGAACTGACCGCCCCTGAGGTGCGCCCGAAGGGCGTGCACCTCAGGGGCGCGGGGAACTG
>NZ_JBHYTK010000050.1:8505-28603 GCF_042749255.1 Streptomyces sp. NPDC059524
CGCCCCCCCGCGGCGGCGCCCCCCGGGGGGCCACCCCCCGGGGGCGCGGGGAACTGCGCGAGAAGCCCCACCGGCCCGCGGTCGGCGACGACAGGGGCACCCCCACCGACCGGGCCCGCCCGGCGACCACCGGGTACGCTCACGATGCCCGGCGCCGCCCGCGCGGGCGCAACCCCCCGCGCACACCCAGGAGACAGACGACGATGGCCGACCGGGTCACGGTGATCGGCTGGGACGGCTCGCCCCTGACCGCGGCGGCCCGCTCCGCACTCGGCGCCGCCACCCTCGTGGCCGGCGCCGCCCACCACCTGGCACTGCCCGAGGTCCCGCCCACCACGGAGCGGATCCGGCTCGGCAGCGTCTCCCTCGCCGCGCGCCGCATCACCGCCCACCGCGGCACCGCCGTCGTCCTCGCCGACGGCGACCCCGGCTTCTTCGGCGTCGTCCGCACCCTGCGCGCCCCCGAGTACGGACTCGAGGTCGAGGTCGTCCCCGCCGTCTCCGCCGTCGCCCAGGCCTTCGCCCGCGCCGGCATGCCCTGGGACGACGCCAAGGTGGTCGTCGCACACCGCCGCACCCTGCGCCGCGCGGTCAACGTGTGCCGCGCCCACACGAAGGTCGCCGTACTGACCTCACCCGGCGCGGGCCCCGCCGAACTCGGCCTGCTCCTCGAAGGCGTCCACCGCACCTTCGTCATCTGCGAGGAACTCGGCACCGACCGCGAACAGGTCACCGTCGTCACCTCCGACAAGGCCGCCGACCACACCTGGCGCGACCCCAACGTCGTCATCGTCATCGGCGGCCCCGCCGCGGCCGCCCCCGAGAACGGCGGCTGGCTCGCGGGCGGCGAGCCCGGCACCGCGCCCCGCGGCTGGGCCCTGCCCGCCGCCGAGTACACCGGCCCCTTCGGCGAGGGCGAGACCGAACAACTGCGCGCCGCCCAACTCGCCCGCCTGGGCCCGCGCACCGGCGACCTGGTCTGGGACATCGGCTGCGGCAGCGGCGCCTTCACCGCCGAGTCCGCCCGCTTCGGCGCCGCGGTCATCGCCGTCGACAGCGACCCCGACGCCTGCGCCCGCACCCTCGCCACCACCCGCCGCCTCGGCGTCCAGGCCCAGATCGTGCACGGCACCGCCCCGCACGTCCTGGAGGACCTGCCCGAACCCGACGTCGTACGGGTCGGCGGCGGGGGAGCGGCGGTCGTCTCCGCGGTCGCCGACCGGCGCCCCGCCCGCATCGTCACCCACGCGGCGACACGCGACGCGGCCGAACTCGTCGGCAGGGACCTGACGGAGCACGGTTACGAAGTCGAGTGCGCCCTCCTGCAATCCGTCGAACTGGACACTCGCCGCTGGACGGAGAAGGAGCGGACCGTGGGGTTCCTGCTGTCCGGGCGCCTTCCGGATCGCCACCCGTGACCCTGACGGCCGGGCGCGCGCGGTAGGCTGACCGATCGTTGTACCGCACCAGGACACCTGACGATCCGTCGGTCGATGTTCCGGAAAGGTCCCGGAAACGCACCATGTCCGGGGCGCCTGTGGTACGACGCCGACCGGAGGACGCGCAACGTGGCGCAGTCCACAGAAAGCCATGGTCGAACTACGTACCGTGGCCGCGATCCGACGGGGACAATGCCTGTTGTCCGGGTCGGTTCGTGCCGCGCGGCGTGTGCGCTCGTTCTACTGGACGGGCGGACGACGCACCGCTCCGGTCAAGGGGGTTGCATCTCCGGCGGTCGGCCGGGGGCGGCCAGTAAGTTCTCACGATGGGCGAGGGGTAGGCATGACCGAAACCGGTCAGGTTCCGGGCGAAGGACTGCCGGAGAACGCGGGAGGGGTGGACCAGCCGGGCGTTCCCGCCCCGGGCGCGTACACCTACCTCGATCCCGCCGACGCCGTCGCCGAGGACGATGAACTGCTCCTGATGCCGGGCTCCCAGGGCGCCTGGGGCCAGCCCCAGGTCGCGACGCCCCCGCACCAGCAGCAGCCGGGCCCCGCCGTCGTGCACGAGCCCGGCCCGCACGAGATGGCCGGCCGCGACAGCGGTCACCACGACCTCGGCGCGATGCAGATGCCGCAGGCCCAGGCCCAGGCCCAGGTCCAGACCCCGAGTCAGGGCGGCCCGCGCCGTCCGCTGCACATGGGCCCGCCCGTGCCCGAGACCGGTACCGGCCCCGTGCGTTCCCTCGCCGACCGCGGCCCCGCGCAGCAGACGCCGCCGCAGGCCATGCCGATGCACCAGTCCGGGCCGCCCACCACCGGCCCCGAGTACCTCGACGTGCCGCCGCAGGGCGCCGCACCGTGGGGGCAGCCCGCCGGCACGCAGCCGCAGCAGGCCGGGTACGACCCGGCGACCGGGATGCCCGTCCCGGCCGCAGAAACGGTCGTCCCGGAGTCCGCCGCGGCGCAGTACGCCGACCACTCCGGACAGTTCCCGCAGCCTCAGGGGCCGGGCGCCGCCCAGGACTTCCAGCCCGTGCCCGAGCAGCAGCCGGTCGGCGCGTACGCCGGGCAGCCGGACCAGGTCGTCGCGTACGCCGGGGCGCCCGACATGCAGGCCGCACAGGGTGCGCAGCAGTTCGCCGGTGAGCAGCCGCTGGGCCAGTTCGTGCCCGTGGAGGGCTCGGTGCCCACCACGCCGCACCTGGCGCCGACGCCGCCGCAGGCCATGGTCGTACCGCCGCTGCCGGAGCCGGCCGGTGAGCAGCCGGTCGCCGAGCCGGCGGCCCCCGCCGCCGAACAGGCCGCTCCCGCGCCGGAGCAGCCGGTGGCCGAGCAGTCGCTCCCCGAGCAGCAGGTGGCCGAACAGCCCCTCCCCGAACAGCAGCCCCTCTCCGAACAGCAGCCCCTTCCCGAGCAGCAGGCCGCCGAGCCGCACGCCGGGGAGCAGCAGCCGGTCGCCGAGCCGCAGCAGGCAGCCGACCAGCCCGCGGGTGACCAGCCCGCCGTCGATCAGCCCGTCGCCGAGGCGCCGGTCGCCGAAGTGCCGGTCGCCGAGGCCGTGGCGGAGACGCCCGCGCAGCAGCCGGTCACCGAGCTCGTCGTCGAGCCCGTGGCCGAGGCCCCGCAGACCGAGCAGGCCCAGCCCGGGCAGCCGGAACAGGCGCAGCAGGAGCAGATCGCCGAGCCGCAGACCGCCGAGCCCCAGGAGGCCCCGGCGCAGGAGCCGCAGGGCCAGGGCCCGCAGATCCAGGAGCAGCCCGCGCAGCAGCCGCAGGCCGTCGAGCCGGCCCAGGACGGGGCCCAGCCGGTCGCGCAGGCCCCCGAGGCTCCCGTGGCCGAGCCGGCCGAGGAGCCGCAGAGCCCGGAGCAGCAGGCCGCCGAGCCCGAGCAGCCCGTGGCGCAGGAGCCCGCCGAGCCCGCCGCAGAGGAGCAGCCCGCCGAACTCCCCGTCGAGGAGCCCGTCGCCGCGGCCGTCCCGGCCCCGCGCGACGGCGCCGCCGCCGACGAGGAGTCCGCGCCGGCCCAGTCCGCCGACGACCTGCCCATCGCCGAGGGCGACGCCGAGCCGGAGCCCACGCTCGCCGGCCCCGCGGCCCCCGCCTACGACGACGCCGAGCGCGAGGCCGTGCTGCGCGTCATGCGCGAGCGCCGCGACATCCGCAACGGCTTCCGCAGCGACCCCATCCCGCACGAGGTGCTGCTGCGTGTCCTGGAGGCCGCCCACACGGCGCCCTCCGTGGGCCACTCGCAGCCCTGGGACTTCGTCGTCATCCGCTCCGCCGACACCCGGCGCACGATGCACGAACTCGCCGAGCGCCAGCGGGACGCGTACGCCAAGTCCCTGCCCAAGGGCCGCGCGAAGCAGTTCAAGGAACTGAAGATCGAGGCCATCCTCGACACCCCGGTCAACATCGTGGTCACCGCCGACCCGACCCGCGGCGGCCGCCACACCCTCGGCCGGCACACCCAGCCGCAGATGGCCCCGTACTCGTCCGCGCTCGCGGTCGAGAACCTGTGGCTCGCCGCCCGCGCCGAGGGCCTCGGCGTCGGCTGGGTCTCCTTCTTCGACGAGCGCGAGATGGTCCGCACGCTCGGTCTGCCCGAGCACCTCGAAGTGGTCGCGTACCTGTGCGTCGGCTACGTCGACGAGTTCCCGGCCGAGCCCGAGCTGATGCAGGCCGGCTGGTCCAAGCGGCGCCCGCTGTCCTGGGTCGTCCACGAGGAGACGTACGGGCGCCGGGCCCTGCCCGGCGAGGACCCGCACGACCTGCTCGCCGAGACCGTCTCCAACATCCGCCCGCTGGACGCCAAGGCGCTCGGCGAGGCCTGGGAGCGGCAGAAGCGCATGACCAAGCCGGCCGGCGCCCTCGGCATGCTGGAGATCATCTCCGCGCAGCTGTCGGGCCTGTCCCGGATGTGCCCGCCGCCGATCCCGGAGCCCGCGGCCGTCGCGATCTTCGCCGGCGACCACGGGGTGCACGCCCAGGGCGTCACCCCCTGGCCGCAGGAGGTCACCGGCCAGATGGTCGCGAACTTCCTGGGCGGCGGCGCGGTCTGCAACGCGTTCGCGAACCAGGTCGGCGCCGAGGTCTGCGTCATCGACGTGGGCGTCGCCTCCGAACTCCCGGCCACTCCCGGCCTGTTGCCGCGCAAGGTCCGCGCCGGCACCTCGGACATGACGACCGGCCCGGCCCTGACCCGCGAGGAGGTCAAGGCGGCCGTCGAGGTCGGCATCGAGACCGCCCGCGACCTGGTCGCTGCGGGCAACAAGGCGCTGCTGACCGGCGAGATGGGCATCGCGAACACCACCGCGTCCGCCGCCCTGATCTCCGTCTACACCGAGGCCGACCCCGCCGAGGTCACCGGCCGCGGCACCGGCATCAACGACGAGACGCACGCCCGCAAGGTCGAGGTCGTGCGCCGCGCCCTCGAACTGCACCAGCCCGACCCGGCGGACCCCATCGGCGTCCTCGCCGCGGTCGGCGGCCTGGAGCACGCGGCCCTCGTCGGCCTGCTCCTGGGCGGCGCGTCGCTGCGCACGCCGGTGATCCTCGACGGCGTGAGCGCCGGTGCGGCCGCCCTGGTCGCCCGGGCCATCGCGCCCGAGGTGCTCGCCGCGTGCATCGCCGGCCACCGCAGCGCCGAGCCCGGCCACGTCGCCGCGCTCAACAAGCTGGGCCTGCGCCCCCTGGTCGACCTCGACCTCCGCCTCGGCGAGGGCACGGGCGCGCTGCTCGCCCTCCCGATCGTGCAGAGCGCGGCCCGCGCGATGCACGAGGTCGCCACCTTCGACTCGGCCGGCGTCACCGAGAAGTAGAGACCGGCCGACGGGACGCCTGCCCGCCCCGCTCGTGGGCAGGCGTCCCGCACGGCAGGACGGGTGGGCGCAGCCACCGGTGCCGGACGCGCCCTCGCGGGGCCCCGGCATAAGCTGACCTCGAACCCCGAACGCGCACGTCACAGGGCTCCGACGACGCAGCCCAGATCAAGAGCCCAGCCGCACCAGGAGCCCGCCCGCCATGCCTCAGCACCCCGCGTACCCCGTAGGCCTCCGCCTGACCGCCCGCAAGACGATCGTCATCGGCGGCGGTCAGGTCGCCCAGCGCCGGCTCCCCGCCCTGATCGCGGCGGGCGCGGACATCACCCTGATCTCCCCCTCGGCCACCCCCTCCGTCGAGGCGATGGCCGACGCGGGCGAGATCAGCTGGACCCGCCGCCGGTACGAGCACGGCGACCTGGCGGACGCCTGGTACGTGCTGATCGCCACCGCCGACCGTGCCGCGAACGACGAGGCCTCCGCCGAGGCCGAGGCCAACCGGACGTGGTGCGTCCGCTCCGACGACGCCGAGGCGGCCACCGCCTGGACCCCGGCCACCGGCCGCACCGAGGGCGTCACCGTCGCGGTCCTGTCCGCCGAGGCCGCCGACCGCGACCCGCGCCGCACCGCCGGCATCCGCGACGCCCTCGTCGAGGCCCTGCGCGACGGCACCGTCTCGGTCCAGCGCGAGCACAAGCCGGGCGTGGCCCTGGTCGGCGGCGGGCCCGGCGACCCCGACCTGATCACGGTGCGCGGCCGCCGCCTGCTCGCCGAGGCCGATGTCGTCATCGCCGACCGGCTCGGCCCCCGCGACCTGCTCGACGAACTCCCGCCGCACGTCGAGGTGATCGACGCCGCGAAGATCCCGTACGGCCGTCAGATGGGCCAGGAGGCGATCAACCAGGCGCTGATCGACCACGCCAAGCAGGGCAAGGCCGTGGTCCGGCTCAAGGGCGGCGACCCGTTCGTGTTCGGGCGCGGCATGGAGGAGGCCCAGGCGCTCGCCGCCGAGGGCATCCCGGTCACCGTCGTCCCCGGCATCTCCAGCTCGATCTCGGTGCCCGGCGCCGCCGGCATCCCGGTCACCCACCGCGGGGTCGCGCACGAGTTCACCGTGGTCAGCGGCCATGTCGCGCCGGACGACGAGCGTTCCCTCGTCGACTGGTCCGCGATGGCCCGGCTGACCGGAACCCTCGTGATCCTGATGGGCGTCGACAAGATCGGCAAGATCGCCGAGGCGCTCGTCGCCCACGGCAAGGACCCAGAGACCCCCGTCGCCCTGGTCCAGGAGGGCACCACCGCCGCCCAGCGCCGCGTGGACGCCACCCTCGCCACCGTCGGCGCGACGGTCCTCGCCGAGGGCGTGAAGCCCCCGGCCGTCATCGTGATCGGCCCCGTCGTCCACGAGAACCCCGTACGTAACCCGCGGTAACGTCAGTTCGTACCGAGCCGTTGGCACCGCACCCAGGACAAGGCAGTATCGACCCGTGGCAGAACCCAGAGGTCTCATCACCATCGAGGACCCCGACGACCCGCGCCTGCGCGACTACACCGGCCTGACCGACGTCGAGCTGCGCCGCAAGCGCGAGCCGGCGGAGGGCCTGTTCATCGCCGAGGGCGAGAAGGTCATCCGGCGCGCCAGGCTGGCCGGGTACGAGATGCGCTCGATGCTCCTGTCCGCGAAGTGGGTCGACGTCATGCGCGACGTGATCGACGAGGTCCCCGCCCCGGTCTACGCGGTCGCCCCCGACCTGGCCGAACAGGTCACGGGCTACCACGTGCACCGCGGCGCCCTCGCCTCGATGCAGCGCAAGCCGCTGCCCACATCCGACGAACTCCTCACCACCGCCCGCCGGGTCGTCGTCATGGAGTCCGTCAACGACCACACCAACATCGGCGCGATCTTCCGCTCCGCCGCGGCCCTCGGCATGGACGCCGTCCTGCTCTCGCCGGACTGCGCGGACCCGCTGTACCGCCGCTCGGTGAAGGTCTCCATGGGCGCCGTCTTCTCGGTCCCGTACGCCCGCCTGGAGGCCTGGCCGAAGTCGCTGGAGACGGTCCGCGAGGCCGGCTTCAACCTCCTCGCGCTCACCCCCGCCGACCAGGCCAAGTCACTCGACGAGGTCGCCCCGCACCGCATGGACCGCGTGGCGCTCATGCTCGGCGCCGAGGGCGACGGACTGTCCACCAAGGCCCTGATGGCCGCCGACGAATGGGTCCGCATTCCGATGGCCCACGGCGTCGACTCGCTCAACGTGGGCGCGGCCGCGGCCGTCGCCTTCTACGCCGTCGCCACGGGACGCCCCGAGCTCTGAGCCCGGGGCCCCGGCTCAGCTCGCCGGGCGAGGCGAGTCGGGCGCGGTGCTCGCCGGGCCGGTGGCCGGCCGGTGGTCGTCGCCGAGCCCGCGCGAGGGGCCCTGGCAGCCCTGGGCCGCCGCGATCGCCAGCGCCACCAGCAGCGTCACCACCACGAACACGAACAGCCGCTGACGCAGCAGCCGAGGATTGGCCGGACGCAGCTTCTTGCCGGTGCCCGTCCCGTTCGTCCGCGGCGCGGGCCGTCCCGCGCCACTGCGCGGCGCGGGGCGGCTGCCCGAGCGCGGGTTCGTCGAGCGCGGCGCCGGACCCCGGCCGCCGCCCCCGGTCCGCGGCCCCTGCGTGCCCGGCTGGGTGCGCCGCTGCGTGGTCCGCTCGCCGCGGTCCACGCGCTCCGTGTACGTCTCGGTGAGCCGGCCCGTCGGACGGTCCGGGTCCGTGCGCGGCGCCGGCGGCCGGGCCTCGCCGAGCCCCTGCGCCTCACGGGCCGCGATCTCCTTCAGCCGCAGCGACAGCTGCAGCGTGCTCGGCCGCTCCTCGGGGTCCTTCGCCAGGCACGCGCGCAGCAGCGGCGCCAGCGCGTCCGGCACCCCGTGCAGCTGCGCCTCCTCGTGCACGACGCGGTACAGCATCACCTCGGAACTGCCGTGCCCGAAGGGCGAGTCGCCCATCGCCGTGTACGCGAGCGTCGCCCCCAGCGCGAACACGTCGGTCGCCGGCGTCACCGCGGCCCCGCGCACCTGCTCCGGCGCGAGGAAGCCGGGGGAGCCCACGGCGGTGCCCACGTGGGTCAGCGTCGAGGCGCCGGTCGCCCACGCGATGCCGAAGTCGATGATCCGCGGCCCCTTCGGGGACAGCAGGATGTTGGACGGCTTGAGGTCACGGTGCACGACCCCCGCCTCGTGGACCGCGACGAGCCCCTCGGACAGCGCGGCCCCGACGGCGGCGACGTCCGCGGCCGCCATCGGGCCCTCCTCGGCGACCTTGTCGTGCAGCGAGGGCCCGGGCACGTACTGCGTCGCGAACCACGGCCGGTCGGCCTCGAGGTCGGCGGCCACGAGCCGCGCCGTGCAGCCGCCGCGGATCCGCCGCGCGGCGGACACCTCGCGCGCGAACCGCGAGCGGAACTCCTGGTCCTCGGCCAGGTCGGGGCGGATCACCTTGAGCGCGACGCGCTGCCCCCGCCGGTCGGAACCGAGATAGACGACGCCCATCCCGCCGGCCCCGAGCCGTCTGTGAAGCCTGAACGAGCCGACGACGCGCGGGTCCTCGCGCCTCAGGCGCATCATCGCCATGTTCATCCCCGCTGCTGCCCGGTCCGCCCTCTGACGAGCCACAGCTTACGTTTCCCCGCCCTGCTGTGTGCTCAGGCCGCGCCCTCACGCCGGATTCGATTGTCAGTGCCCGGCCGCGGACTTGAAGGACGGTCAGGGAACGGCGCGTCCACGGGCCACGACCGGGCTCCGTCCGCCAACGGGCGTAAAGAGCAGGGGGATTGGGCCCACGCGGGGCGACCGCACGTGGCCGGCGGCGGCCGTCGATCACCGTACGCACCGGTAGCGGGCGGTGGCGTGCCGGGCGGCGGAGATGGATCAAGGAACGCCGACCGCGCCCCGCAGGACCGGCGCGGAAGTGAGGGAAGTCACCCGCCGGACCGAAAGTCCCCTCGGGGAAGACCCCGAGACCTAGGCCCCCTTCTCCACCCAGGGGAGTACACGGGGCCCGGGCGCTCATCCTCCGGGAGGCCCGGCAATCGGTACGAGGGCATGACGCCCGGGACGGGCGGCGTCCGTAGATTTGAGGTCAAGCGGCGGGTGCAGCACTCGTCCCCCGAGGTCAGGCACCCGCCGCTGCGAGCACCACCGAGCCAGAACTCAAGATTTCGACCGGGAGAGGACCATGGCGCACACGGCACCGCGGACGACAGCGTTCCGCACACGGTTCGGCCGGGCCGCGGGCCCCGCCGCGGGCCGCCGTCACCCGCTGGTGGCCACGGCCATGGTCCTCCCTCTCGCGGCCCTTCTCGTCGTCGTCTTCGGCGGCTGGGACGCGGTGGTCACACAAGCGTCGTCCGTGGGCGTGATGCTGGGGCGCTGAGCGGCGCTCCCAGGCCCGGAAGAGCGGTCCGGGCGGGGACATCCGGCCAGGAAACCCCGTGGGGACGGGGGTGCGGCGGACGGCACCAATGCCGCGTGCAGCTGGGGAGCTGCACGCGGCATTACCTTTTCCCCGGCTTCCCCGGCTCACCGGACCCGAGGACACCGCCCGGCGCCGTAGGCTCGGCGCGAGACCACGCACCTCCGGGGGATCCGAGTGACCACGCCCAGCTCCATCCTTCCCGCGCTCCGAGCGGCGGCGCGCGGAGCGGCCCACCCAGCGGGCATCGCCTGCGTCTGCGGCGCGCGGACCCTGGCCGACCGTCCCGACGGCACCGTCGTCCGGCACGGCGACACCGTCGCCAAGGCGCACGCCCCCGGCACCGACGCCGCCGAGCTGGAGCTCCGGCTCGCCGTCGCCGCCGCGCCCGCCCTCCACGGCGTACTCCTCGCACCCCTGCTCCCGGCCGCGGCGCCGCTGGACGGCCGCCTCGTCACGTTCTGGCCGCACGGCGCCCCCGTCGACCCGGAGCACCCCGAGCACGCCCCCTGGGAAGCGGCCGCCACCCTGCTGGCCCGGCTGCACACCACCCCCGCCCACGAGTTCCCCGCCGGCCTGCCCCCGATGCGCGGCCCCGAGAAGGCGGCCCGCGCCGTCGCCCGCCTCCTGGCCGGCGCCCCGGACCACCGCGCGGCCGCCCCCGTCCTCGCCGCCTGGCGCACCCTGCCGCCCTGGGCCCGCGCCGAGGCCCCCGGCCCGCACGGCCGCACCCTGTGCCACGGGGATCTCCACCTCGGCCAGCTGGTGCGCCACCCGGCCGACACGGGGGAGTGGCTCCTCATCGACATCGACGACCTCGGCACCGGCGACCCCGCCTGGGACCTGGCCCGTCCCGCCGCCTGGTTCGCCTGCGGCCTGCTGCCCGCCGAGGACTGGACCCGCTTCCTGTCCGCCTACCAACGCGCGGGCGGGGCCAAGGAGCTGACCGTCGAAGATCCCTGGCCCGCGCTCGACGTCCCCGCCCGCGCCCTGACCGTCCAGACGGCAGCCCTGGCCGTGACGAAGGCCGTCGCGGCGGGCCGTGACCTCGACGAGGTGGAGGAGGCGGTGATCGACGCCTGTGCCCGAATGGTCTCGCTCCCGCCCCCGTTGGGCGAGGACGGCGCCAAGTAGGGTGCGGGGGACGGAAGCCGGGAAGTGTTCCGGCGAAGCAACACCGAACGGCGAGGAGTTGAGCCGAGCATGCAGTGTCCGAAGTGTCACGCACCGATGCACACCTACAACCGCAACGGCGTCCAGATCGAGCAGTGCAGCGGTTGCCGCGGGATATTCCTGGACTACGGCGAGCTGGAGTCGCTGACCCGCCTCGAGTCCCAGTGGCAGCAGCAGGCCCCGCCGGCCCCGCCCGCCCCGCAGGCCTACCCGGCCGCCCCGGCCCCCGCCTGGGGCGCCCCGCACCACGGCGGTCACCACGGCCACCACGGTCACCGCTCCTTCGGCCGGATGCTCTTCTCCTCCTGAGCGGCCCGCAGTACGAAGAAGCCCCCGGTCCGAGGACCGGGGGCTTCTTGCTGGTGCGCGATACTGGGATTGAACCAGTGACCTCTTCCGTGTCAGGGAAGCGCTCTCCCGCTGAGCTAATCGCGCGGGAACGGGCCAGACTCTATCAGGCGCCGCATGGGGTTTTGCCAGGTGGTGCTGTTACTGCGTGCGCGATACTGGGATTGAACCAGTGACCTCTTCCGTGTCAGGGAAGCGCTCTCCCGCTGAGCTAATCGCGCGGGACGGATCAGATACGAACCGGAGTCCGAAGATCCAGTGCGCGATACTGGGATTGAACCAGTGACCTCTTCCGTGTCAGGGAAGCGCTCTCCCGCTGAGCTAATCGCGCATGGAGGTGGAGACGGGATTTGAACCCGTGTAGACGGCTTTGCAGGCCGTTGCCTCGCCTCTCGGCCACTCCACCAGGAGCTTATGGGGGTTCGGGAAGATCCCCCACATCCGAGCGAACGACCGGGTTCGAACCGGCGACCTCAACCTTGGCAAGGTTGCGCTCTACCAACTGAGCTACGTTCGCGTGTCTTTCCGTTTCGCTTCCGCGTCCCGGCGACGTGTTGAACTCTAGCGGATTCCCGGGGGAGGTCCAAAACGCGTTTGCGCAGCGTGCTGCGCTGCCGTCACCGGAGCGCCCCCGAACGCTCCGTCCCAGGTCACCGTCCCGCCACCCGACCTAGACTCGAAAGCGTGCACGGCTCCCCCTCATCTGCCCCGCTCGCCCGCTTCGGCGAGCTCGTCGCCACCGACCTGCGCGACGTCACCAGCGACCCCGCCGCCCTGGACTCCACCGGGTTCTGGGCGGTCTCCGCCGACTTCGAGGGGCGCCTCGTCTGCGCCCGCTTCGGACAGGTCCGCAGGGAACCGGTGCCCGCCCCGCGCCCCGGCGCCTGGCACGGCCCCGCCCCCGAGGACTGGACGTCCTCCCTCGACCACGCCGCGTACACGGAAGGCGTGCGCCGCGTCCGCGCCCACATCGCGACCGGCGAGGTCTACCAGGCCAACCTCTGCCGCGTCCTGAGCGCGCCCGTCTCCGCCGACGCCGACGTGGACGCCCTCACCGCGCTCCTCGCGCGCGGCAACCCCGCCCCCTACGCCGGCACGATCCGGCTGCCCGGACACGGCGTGGAGATCGCCACCGCGTCCCCCGAGCTGTTCCTGCGCCGCGACGGGCGCGTCGTGGAGTCCGGACCCATCAAGGGGACCGGCCGCACCGAGGCCGACCTCCTGGAGAAGGACTACGCCGAGAACGTGATGATCGTCGACCTGGTCCGCAACGACCTGGGCCGCGTCTGCGCCACCGGCACCGTCACCGTCCCCGACCTCTGCGTCGTCGAGAAGCACCCCGGCCTGGTCCACCTCGTCTCCACCGTCCGCGGCGAACTGCGCGAGGACGCCGGCTGGCCCGAGCTGTTCGACGCCACCTTCCCGCCCGGATCCGTCACCGGCGCCCCCAAGTCCAGCGCCCTGCGGATCATCGACGCCCTGGAGACCGCCCCGCGCGGCCCCTACTGCGGAGGCATCGGCTGGGTCGACGCCGACCGGCGCACCGGCGAACTGGCCGTCGGCATCCGTACGTTCTGGATCGACCGGGACACGGAGGGCGACCGGCTGCGTTTCGGCACCGGCGCGGGCATCACCTGGGGCTCCGACCCCGAGGGCGAGTGGCGGGAGACCGAGCTGAAGGCGTCCCGGCTGCTCGCGGTAGCGTCACACGGGTACGACGGGCACGACGGACGCGCGGACGCCCGCTAGTCCGGTTCAACTGGGAGGCACCACGTGAAGATCTGGCTCGACGGCGGGCTGCGGGACACCGACGCGGCACGCGTCTCCGTCTTCGACCACGGGCTGACCGTGGGCGACGGCATCTTCGAGACGGCCAAGACGATCGACGGCCGGCCCTTCGCCCTGACCCGGCACCTCGACCGGCTCGCGCGCTCGGCCCGCGGCCTCGGCCTGCCCGAGCCCGACCTCGACGAGGTCCGCCGCGCCTGCGCCGCCGTCCTGGAGGCCAACCCGATGCCGCTCGGCCGGCTGCGCATCACGTACACCGGTGGCCTCTCGCCCCTCGGCTCGGACCGCGGGACGAGCGGGACCACCCTCGTCGTCGCACTCGGCGAGACCAAGCGGCGCCCGGACACCACCTCCGTGGTCACCGTCCCCTGGACGCGCAACGAGCGCGGCGCGCTCGCCGGACTCAAGACCACCTCCTACGCGGAGAACGTCGTCGCGCTGGCCCGCGCCCACGAACACGGCGCCTCCGAAGCCCTGTTCGCCAACACGGTCGGACAGCTCTGCGAAGGCACGGGGTCGAACGTGTTCGTCGTCCTCGACGGCGAGATCCACACCCCGCCCGTCGCCTCCGGCTGCCTCGCCGGCATCACCCGCGCCCTCGCCGTCGACTGGACCGGTGCCAAGGAGACCGACCTCCCGCTGGCCGTCCTGAACGAGGCCGACGAGATCTTCCTGACCTCGTCCCTGCGCGACATCCAGGCCGTCCACCGTGTCGACGACCGCGCCCTCGGCGAGGCCCCGGGACCGGTCACCGCCAAGGCCATGCGGATCTGGGACGAGCGCGCCGCCGACGACCTGGACCCGTGACCGGCCCGGCAGCGGCGCCGCAACCGGAAAAACCGCTGTCGCTCCCCGTCCGCATGCGGGTAGAACACCCGTGATGACGACGACCCTGCGGCCGACCGAGCCGCTCCAGCAGTCCGACGACGGACAGCGCTCACGCGGGTACGCGGTGTGTGTGAACAGCCGTCCCGTCGGCACGCTCCGCCTCGCCACGCACCCCGTCTTCGGCCCGACGGTCGCGCAGATCACCGACCTGCGCATCGACGAGCCGGACCGGGGGCGCGGCCGCGGCACCGTCGCGGCGCTCGCCGCGGAGGAGGTCGCGCGCGGCTGGGGCTGCGTACGCCTGGAGGCCTCCGTCCCCGCCGAGGAGGCAGGCCTGCTCCGTCTCGCGACCGCCCTCGGATACGTCGAGCGCAACCGCGGCATGGACAAGGAGCTGCCCGCGAGCCCGCCCGCGCTCCCGGCGGGCACCACGGGACGGCCGATGACCGACGCGGAGTACGAGCCCTGGCTCGCCCACTCCATGGAGGACTACGCGCAGACCTGGATCGAGCGCGGCGTCCCGGACGACGAGGCCCACCGCAAGTCCGAGCGCGACCACGCCCTCAACCTGCCCGACGGCCCCGCCACCCCCGGCGTGCGGATCTCCGTCCTGGAACGCGACGGGGAGCGCGTCGGCACCCTGTGGGTGGCCCGGCGCGACGGCGACTGCTTCGTCTACGACGTCGAGGTGGCGGCCGACCGGCGCGGCGAGGGTCACGGCCGGTCCCTGATGCTCCTCGCCGAGGGCCAGGCGCTGGCCGAAGGAGCCGCCCGCATCGGACTCAACGTCTTCGCGGGCAACACCCCGGCACTGCGCCTGTACGAGTCGCTCGGCTACCGCGCGACCTCGTACCACCTGTACAAACCGCTCGCCTGAGGGTCAGTCCCGCTCCGCCAGGAGCCGGTCCGCGATCTCCTCGATCCGGGCCCGCAGCCCGTCCTGGCTCTGGCCGCCGTCGAGACGCTCGCCGCCGATGACGTAGGTCGGCGTGCCGGTCACCCCGATGGCCTTGCCCTCGGCCTGGTCGGCGTCGACGATCAGGATGTGCCGGCCGTCGATCAGGGCGGTGTCGAACTCCTCGGCGTCCAGGCCCAGTTCACCCGCCACCTCGACGAGGAACGGCTCGCCCCGGCGGTCGAACTCCTCGACCCGGCCGAGCACCGCCTCCACGTACGGCCACCCCTTGCCCTGCTCGAAGGCCTCCTCGACGGCCTGCGCGCCGGCGAAGGAGTGCTTGTGCTTCTCCAGCGGGAAGTGCCGGAAGCGCAGGTCGAGCCGGTCGCCGTAGCGCTCGCGCAGGGCCTGCACGTCGGCGAGGGCGGTGCGGCAGTCGGGGCACTGGAGCTCGCACCACACGTCGAGGATGGGGTTCGGGGCGTTCATGCGGCCAGTCTTCCAGGAGTGCTCGCGCGCGCCCAACCTGGACCTGCGGAGGAGACCCGACCCCGAGATGACCCGGAGATCTGCCCGAGGTCGCCTCGCACCGTGGCCCGAACGGGCCTCGGCGGTGCAGGATGGAAGGGACGAAACCGCCCCGGTGCCGTCCAGCACGCCCGAGCCCAGGAGGACCGGATGATTGCCGAGACCGTCTGCTCCGCCGTCGCCGTGGCGGGCCTGGGCATCGCCGCGGTCACCGCGTACCGGAAGCGGTTCCTCTCCGCCGCCCGGCTCGCCGCCTACTCCCTGGTCCCGCTGGGCCTGGTGATGACCGGCGCCGTGGAATGGGTCGTGGACACCGCCTTCAGCCCGACCGCCTGGGCCGGTTTCGGCGTGCTCGGCGGCGCCTGGCTGCTGTTCATGACCACCCGCGCGATCGAGCGCCGCTCCGGCGGCACCCGCAAGGAGCGCAAGGCCGCCGAGGCCGCGCGGCGCGAGGCCGTCGCCCCCGCCGCGTCCGCGCCCTCGCTCGGCGGGACCGCCCGGCCCGCGCAGACCGCCGCCCCGCAGCAGCCGAAGAAGGGCGCGGCCGCCGGGGGCGAGGACTTCAGCGACATCGAGGCCATCCTGAAGAAGCACGGCATCTGACGTCAGGGCCCCGCCGGACGCCGTGCTTCACCCCCTGCCGCGCGAGGGGCGGGCTCAGAGCGACGCGAGCACGTTCACCCCGTTCACCCAGCGCACGCTCGCGTTCGCGCAGCGCACCGCCCGGCCCCGCCCCGGGAAGCGCGGATCGGGCAGCGCCAGCCCCAGCCGCGTCGCCCCGCGGCCCAGCGGCAGCGAACCGCGCACCGTGTACGTCGCCGGACCCGTGTGGTCGTCGTCCGTCTCGGAGCGGCCCTGCGGCTGCCAGCCGCGCCAGTCCGCGCCGCTGTCCGTCTCCGTCACCACCCGCCCCGCGTCGTCCAGCAGCACGAGCCGCACCGGGCGCGGCTCCTTCGGCGCCGCGAACCCGCGGTTCACCAGATCCACCTCCACCTCCAGCCGGCCCGAGCGCACCGAGGTCCGTGCCCGGCGCACCTCGATCCGATAGCCGAGGTGGTCGCGCAGGTACTCGAACTGCGTACGGGACACCGCCCGCCCGTCGCGGTCCCGGAAGTACCCGTCCGACACCGGGAGCAGCGCGTCCCGCACCTGGTCCTCCGTCAGCGCGGCCGCCTTCCAGCCGGGCACCGTCACCGTCGCGTTGTGCACGATCGACAGGCTGTCCCAGCGCAGCGTCTGCAGCCGGCGCGCCGCGGCGAGGCCCGGGATCACGGTGCTCCACGCGTACGGGTCGGCGCTCTGCCCCTTGTCCCAGGGCATCTCGCCGTCCATCGCGTGCGTGGGTCCGACCTCCAGATAGCGGGGCCAGCCCGGGTTGTCCGGCACGTAGTAGTCCCACAGCCCCTCGCCGAGGGTGATGTAGTCGTTGTGGAACCCGACCCGGTCCAGGATCGCCCGGTTGGTGATCATGTCCCGCTTCTCGGCGTACCGGACCTGTGTGTGCATCCCCGGCGGCAGCGCCGCCACCAGCGAGGTCATGATCGCCGTGACCGCGTCCGGATAGTTCTCGTGCTGGTAGTAACTGCCGTGCCACTCGCCCCAGGCGCCCAGGAACCCCGCCTGCCACACCGCCACGACATCGCTGTTGCGCGCGACGATCGGCGCGAGCTGCCCGATGTGCCGCTGGATGTCCTGCACCGTGTACTTCTGGCCCGCCCGCACCCCGTCGTCGTACGCGAAGCGGAGCACCGCCGCGTAGCCCTTGGCGCGCAGTCCGCGCAGCACGCTCTCGATGTTGTCGAGCGCGCTGCGGGGTATCTCCCGCGTCGCGAAGTCCCAGAGGTAGAAGTACAGCTGGGTCAGGTTCGCCCCCGGACCGTACTCGCGCTCCAGCGTCTCCAGGGTCTTCGTGACGTCGGGGGAGTGGTCGGCCTCGTTGTCCCAGGGGCTCGTCAGGTCGACGGCGTTGTACGACATCTCGTAGCGGAACCCGCGCCGCGGATTGGCCAACGGGCCCCGCCCGTCCGGATCGTCGGGCCGCAGACCGCGGTGCGGGACCGTGCGCCACCCGCCGGACGCGGCCGCCGCCGGCTGCGCGGCCCCGCCCGCCACCAGGCCCGCGGCCACCCCGGCCCCCGCCCCCAACACCCGTCTGCGGGACGGGGATCCGCCCGCCGCCCCACGCCCGTCCCGGCCGTCCTGTGCTGTCGACATGCGGTACTCCCTCGTACGCGATGGACGTCACCGGCACGGCTCGGGCCGCGCCGGACGACCGAGTCTGGGGCCGCTCCTGGGCCCGCGCCCATGGACGCGCGTACGAGAGCCGCTGGACTTTTCGCGCGGGCGGGCCGCTCGGCTCACGGGATCAGGCGAACCGCCCCCGCATCCGGGCGTGTTGCCCTCATGGGGTGGTCCGGCTGGGCCATCATCACCGCGAGATGCTGGACACACCACGGCTGGACGACCAGCCGGCCGCAGAGAAGGGCCCGGCGGCCCTGCCGCCGCCCGCCCCCGGGAACCCCGAAGCGCAGCGCGGCTGCCTCTTCGCGCTCTCCCAGCCGCCCCTGATGATCTTCCTCGGGGTCATCGGCTGCCTGCTCCTGATGGCAGCGCTGCACGATCTCCTGCTGCTGTGACCCCGGGCGCCCGCTCCGGCTCAGCCCGCGGCGGCTTCCTTGCGGCGGGCCCGGTACGCGGCGACGTGCAGCCGGTTCCCGCACGTACGGCTGTCGCAGTAGCGGCGCGAGCGGTTGCGCGACAGGTCCACGAACGCGTGCCGGCAGTCCGGCGCCTCGCAGCGCCGCAGTCGCTCCTGCTCCCCGGCGACCACGAAGAACGCCAGGGCCATCCCGCAGTCGGCCGCCAGGTGGTCGGCGACCGAGGCGCCCGGCGCGAAGTAGTGCACGTGCCAGTCGTAGCCGTCGTGGTCGGTCAGCCGGGGCGTGGTGCCCGCCGCGGCCACCAGTTCGTTGATCAACGACGCCGCGCTGTGCGGATCCGGCGCCGCGAACACCTCCGCGAACCGGTCACGCACCGCACGCACCGCGGCCAGGTCGTCCTCAGAGAGCACACCCACATCACTGATTTCGTACTTTTCTACGAAATCTGCCAGAGCGGGCACGGTCGCGAGGGTGTCCTGGGTCGTGGCGCCGCCGGAGTCGCCCTCGGTGTCGCCGTCCTGTGCACGGTCCGGTGCGGTGTTCACCAGAGCGACCACGGTGTCGAGCGCGCACCGGGTGTCGTGGGTGATCAGCACGATTCGCTCCCTGGCCTGGAGGTCGGGCCTGCGCCCGCCGATGCGGGCAGAGCCTAGCGCCTGAAGGTCACGGGGAGATCCAGGGAACGCATCGGCGCCGGCGGGCGGGGGGGGTGGAGACCGGCGCCGCGGCGGGTGCCCTCCCGCCCCCCCGGGGGCGGGGCCGGGGGGGCCCCCCCCCCCCCCCCGGCGCCGGTGTATGCCGTATGCGGTTGTCCTGCGGGTCCCGTCCGGTTCCGCGGCGTCTCCCCGAGTCGGACGCCACGGCACGCTCTCGCACTGCTCACGCCGGTCTGGTCCTGGTCGGCGTGGGCCCTCTTCCGCGGTGGTTCAGTTCTCCGCGAGGATGTGCGACAGCTCCTGGTCGAGATCGAAATGGCGGTGCTCCGTGCCGGGTGGCACGGCGGCGTCCGTCCGCTTGAGGAAGGACTCGAGGGCCCGCGCCGGGGCCTCGAGCAGAGCCTCGCCCTCCGGAGAGCTCAGGGCGATGCAGACGACGCCCTGACCGTGGCTGCGGGACGGCCAGACTCGGACGTCTCCGGTGCCGGTCGGCCGGTGGAGGCCTTCGGCGAGGAGGTCGCGGGCGAACACCCATTCGACCGTTTCCTCGGCTCCGGTGTGGAAGGTGGCGTGCACGGCATACGGATCGGCCGTGTCATACCGCAGTCCTGCGGGTACAGGCAGTGAGGACTCGCTCGACACAACGAGGCGCAGGTGCAGCTCGCAGCTGACCGTGGTGTTCATAAGCGCCAGGGCCTTTCGCTCAGTGTGCGCTCGGGGATTCGCACGTCGGCGAAATCGACATGCCACCTACGATGCCGTTGTAAACCCCTCTGAGTGTTTTGGGAGTCTTTACGTAGCTCGTACGGCCGAGTCTTTCTTGTTCGGGAACAGCCATTCCGGTGACGAGATCGGGTCCGGTAGGTTTGGGACCATGAATACGGGGAGTGACGAGGCGGCCGACGCAGCCGCCGGAGCCGAGACAGAGGCGTCCCAGGCCGAGGAGAAACCTCTCGGCTCGCGGGCGCCGGAGTTCGTCCAGGCCCGCCGGGCCCTGCACCTCAGCTGGCAGGTCGGCGTCTTCGTCGTCGGCCTCGCGGTCGTCGTCGCGGGCATCATCATGCTGCCGCTGCCGGGACCCGGCTGGCTCGTGATCTTCGGCGGCATGGCGATCTGGGCGACGGAGTTCGTCTGGGCGCAGTTGGTCCTGCGCTGGACGAAGCGCAAGGTCACAGAGGCCGCGCAGCGCGCCCTGGACCCCAAGGTGCGCCGGCGGAACATCATCCTGACGACCATCGGGCTGGTGATCATCGTGGTGCTCGGCGGGATCTACGTGTGGAAGTTCGGCCTCGAGATGCCGTGGAACATCAAGCAGTGACCGGGGGCGGCGCGGGGTGGTCCCAGGCACCCGCTGACATGGGGTAATGTTCTTCCTGCGCCCGGGCGATTAGCTCAGTGGGAGAGCGCTTCGTTCACACCGAAGAGGTCACTGGTTCGAACCCAGTATCGCCCACCCGGACCGAAGGCCCCGGATACAAACAGTTACCGGGGCCATCGGCGTTTTAGAACAA
>NZ_JBHYTK010000050.1:28613-37166 GCF_042749255.1 Streptomyces sp. NPDC059524
GCCTGCTTTTATATACACACACCCCCCCCAACCCCCCCCCGCCACTCCCCCCCCGGCAAACACGATTCCGCGGGCCAATTCGGCGTTTTCGATCACCGGCGCGGGCTCCGGGCGATCTTCTCGGTCCGCTTCTTGAACCGAGTTCAGGATGCTGTCTGAATTCTTCTACTGAATCCGTCAGAAATCCGGCAGGTCATTTCCAATACGCCGTCACATTTCCGCGCAAGTACGACAAGCGCGAGCACTCCGGTGATCCCAAGAGGCCCCCGGCGCGCATGATCTGACCGCGTACAAGATCCGCGACGCGTCGCTGACCTGCGGTCAGGTCGGGGGACAAGACGCCCCGCCCCGGGCAGACTCCCTCCATGCCGCCGCGCCACGCCTGGAGCCACTACCGCTTCCACTGCGTCTGGAACCTGCCCGCACCCCCCGCCGCCGTCTTCGCCGTCCTGGAGAGAGCCGAGGAGTACCCCGGCTGGTGGCCCCAGGTCCGCTCCGTCACCCCGCTCGACGAGACCAGCGGCACCGCCGTCTTCCGCTCCTTCCTCCCCTACGAGCTCATGGTCACCGCGCGCGAGCGGCGCCGGGACCCGGCCGCCGGGGTCCTGGAGATCGGCATGAGCGGCGACTTGGAGGGCTGGGCCCGCTGGACGCTGCGCCCCGCGCCGGGCGGCGGCACCCGCGCCGACTACGACCAGGAGGTCGAGGTCCGCCGCCCCCTGATGCGCCGGCTCGCGCTGCCCGCCCGGCCCGTCTTCCGCGCCAACCACGCCTGGATGATGCGCGGCGGCCGGCGCGGACTGGCCGCGCTGCTCCAACCGGTTTGAACACACCCCGCGACGACCTGTATGGTTCAACCCGTTCCCGGGCGATTAGCTCAGTGGGAGAGCGCTTCGTTCACACCGAAGAGGTCACTGGTTCGAACCCAGTATCGCCCACCCGGAGAAAGCCGGTCTGCACTACGCAGGCCGGCTTTTCTGATGGTCAAACACGTTCTGAGGGGGGCGTCTTGACGACTGGGAGCAGGGGCGGACGAAGACGCAGACTGCGCGGATGGATCGCGATCGGCATCACCCTGGCGGTCTTCGCCGGAGCCGTCGCGGTGGCGCAGATCGTCGCCAACAAGGAACGGGTCACCGCGATGTGGGTCCGCGCCGAGATCCGCGCCGACGGCAGTGCCCGCGTCACCGAGGTCATCGACTACGACTTCGGCCACTCCGGCACCACCCACGGCATCTACCGTGACGTGCCCGACGCCGACTTCTACGCGTCCGACGTCCGCGCCACCATGGACGGGCACCCGGTGCCCTTCGAATCCACCTACGGCGACGAGTACCGGGAGGCGAACGGACGCAGCAGCCTCGCGGACCGGCTCAAGGTCGGCGACCCCGACCGCACCGTCGGCGGCGTGCACCGCTACCGGATCGCGTACACCGTTCCCGAGGTGGTCAAGAAGGGCAGGCTCGCCTGGGACGCGGTCGGCACCGGCTGGCAGGTCGACCGGGCGCGCGTGGAGATCCATGTCGTCGACCCGCGCGGGCTGACCCGGCCGCGCTGCGTGTACGGCACTTGGGACCACGGCAGGCCGTGCGCCGTCCGGCAGGCCGGACCCGGGCATCTTGTCGTCCGCCGCGACCGGCTCACCGGCCACGAGGGACTCACCCTCTACGCCGGCACGGGGCACGCCGAGACCGACCGTAGAGCCGCGCTGCCGCCCGCACCCGAGGGCCCGGCCGTCGGCACCACCCTTCCTCAACCACTGCGCGACGCCTGGATCTTCCTGGCCGTCGCGCTCGGCTGCGCCCTGCTCACCGTCGTCGTGCTGCGCCGGGCCGGGCGCGACCGGCTCGGGGCGGACGGCGGGCGGCGCGTCGAGATCGGACGACTGGCCGGCACCGTCGCGCCCTCGTCCACACCGCCACAGGATCTGACGCCGGCGCAAGGCGGCGTCCTGCACACCGAGACGATCGAGGACCGCCACAAGGTCGCCTGGCTGCTGAACGCCGCCGCCGAGGGGCGCCTGATCATCGAGGGCGACGACCGGCATCCGGTCCTGCGCCGCCCGGAGGAGCCTGTGCTCCCCGCGAACCGGGAGATCAGGGACGTCCTCGACATGATGTTCGCCGACCGGACCGCGCTGGCCCTCGGTGCGCGGGACCCCTGGTTCAAGAAGGGGTGGAACGACATCGCCTGGAAGCTGGGCAACTGGCGCAAGGACAGCGGGCTCTGGGAGACCGGTGCTTTCCGCGCCGCGCCCCACGCCGTGACCGCCTGTCTGATCGCCGGCGTGCTCGGCCTCGCCCTCGCCGTCACCGGGGGCGCGCTCGAAGGACGCCGGATCGCCGCCGGGACCGTCGTGGTGATCGTCGCCGCGGTCCTGTCCGGCACCTCCGTCGCCGCCCTCGTCAGACTCTGGGAACTGGAGCGGCGCACCCCGCTCGGCTCCGCCCGCTGGCTGGAGGTCGAGGCCTTCCGCCGCTACCTGGCCGACCCCGCCTCCTGCCCCGGCGAACCGCTCGACGAGCGCCGGACGGACCTCTACACGGCCTGGGCGGTCTCCCTGGGCGTCGCGTCCGCGTGGGAGAGCGCCGTCGACGCCACCACGGTCGCGGTACCGGTCGCCGCGGGGCGGCGCTCCACGATCGGCTTCACCGAGATCCTGCTCGCCGCCGCCGTCGTCTCCGCCATGAACCCGCCGTCCTCCGGCGGTTCGAGCGGCGGCTCGGGCGGCGGATCGGGCGGCGGATCGTCCTCGGGCGGCGTCGGCGGAGGCGCCGGGGGCGGGGGCGGCGGCTCCTGGTGAACCCCGCCCGACGCTCCGGCGCCCGTGCGCACGGCGGACGCCGGACCGTCGGGCGCTCGGGCACGGCCGGATCCCGCTCGCCGGTGCCAGGGCCGGGCGCGTGGGGAGACCTTCCGGTGAGCCCGTGACCGAGCCCGTCCAGGGTGCTCGCTCTCAGGCCGCGGCCGGGAGCTCCGGCCGCAGCGGCCACGCCGGGTCCACGGGCTCCGGAGTGCCGCTGCGGGCGAACCAGGCCTGCAGGCCGCGGGCCTGCGCCGCGTGCCAGACCGCCTGCAACGTGTGCAGCTCGGCGGGGGACAGCCGGTCCAGGCGCGTCGCGAAGCGGCGGCCCACCGCGCGGACCACGTCGAGCGCCGCGAGTGCGTCCGCCGCCGCGTCATGGGCGTCCGCCAGCTCCACCTCGTAGTGCGCGCACAGGTCCGTCAGCGTGCGGCGGCCCTTGCGGTAGCGGTCCAGGTGCTTGTCCAGGACCCGCGGGTCCAGGACACACAGCGGAGACGAGTCCAGGTAGCGGGCCAGCGACGACGCCCGGTGCCGGCGCAACTCGCGGTCCAGGAGCGTCAGATCGAACGGGGCGTTCATCACCACCAGCGGCCGCCCCGCCGCGGCCTGCTCCGCCAGCTCCCGGCCCACCTCCTCCATGACCGGCGCCGGCCAGCGGCCGTTGCGCCGCAGATGATCGTCGGTCAGACCGTGCACCTCCGTCGCGCCCGGCGGCACCGGCACCCCGGGGTTCACCAGCCAGCGCGTCACCCGCGGCCGCGTTCCCGGCGCGTCCTGCACCACGAGCGCGGCCGACACGATCCGATCGGTCTCCACGTCCACACCCGTCGTCTCGGTGTCGAACGCCGCGAGAGGTCCCTCGTACCAGTGCGTCATGTCGATGCAACTCCTCGTTCCCGCGCGGCAGATGACGTCCCGTCCGTCGTCGCCCCCTGCCCGCTTCGGTGATACCCGGGCCGTTTGCGTCGTACGCCGAGCGGTGACAACACAGGTACGAGTCATGGCAGTTCAGCGGCGTGCCGTCGACCCGTGCCCGCACATCCCCGGTCCCCGCCCGGGACCACCCCACTTCCGGAAGGTCAGTTGGACCATGGCGCTCGCGCAGCCCGAACAGGGCGGGCTGCTGCCCGAGCGGAACGCACCGCCGCGCGGCTCACTCGCCACCACCGCCTGCATGGAGACCTTGCAGGTGGGCTATCTCCACGCCGTGGCGGCGGCCGCCGGATGCTCGCTCTCGCAGCCCTTTCCCGACAACGGCATCGACTGGCACGTCAGCCACAGCGCCCCCGGGCACACGGTCGACGACGAGGTCACCATCAAGGTGCAGTTGAAAGCGACGTACCAGATCCCGCCGCACCCACCCGGCCCCGCCTTCTCCTTCACCCTCGACAACGCCCTCCTGGTCAAGCTCGCCCGGACCCCCGTGTCCGTGCACAAGATCCTCGTGGTGATGCTCGTGCCGCGCTCCCAGGACGACTGGCTGCGGGCCGGCCACGACGCCCTCGACCTGCGGCACTGCTGTTACTGGACCAACCTCGCCGGACACCCGGTCACCGGCCGGCGCAGAACCACCGTGCGCGTACCGACCGCACGCATCTTCGACGACCGCGCGCTCTGCGAGATCATGACGCGCGTCGGCCGGGGCGGCCGCCCCTGACCGACCCGCGCGGTCGGCCGGCGGGCCCCCGAAGGGAGTCACCACATGCAGCACCGCCCGACCGACGAACCCGTACGCTTCCTCGGCGTCGCCCGCGCCCACCCCGTCGACCCCGCCGAACTCGCCGGACCCGAACCGGGCCGCGTCGACCCCACCGTGCTCGGTGCCCTCCTCGACCGGCACGGCTGGCAGCGGCGCGGCGGCGCCGCCGGGCGCTACGCCCGCTGGACCCTGGCCGGCACCGGACCCGGCGCCAGCCTCCTCGTCCCCGAGAGCCGCGCCTTCCCCGACAGCGAGGACCTGCTCGGCGAGGCGCTCGACGCCCTCGAACGCAGCGGCACCCCCGCCGCCCGCGAGGTCCTCGTCGCTCTCGCCGTGCCCAGCGACGAGATCCGCTGGTGGCGCGACGTGCCCCGCACCGCCGCCGACGCCCCCTCCTGGACCGCCGAGGAACAGCTGCGCGCCGCCGCCCGCCGCATGCTCCTCGCCGGGGCGCTCGCCGCCCGCGGCCGCGCCGGGTACTACGGCGCCCGGTACCGCAGGCCCGCCGCCGCGGCGCTCGAACCCGTCCTCGTCCAGTCCGCGCCCGGCGGCCGCCGGCTCACCGCCTTCGTCCCCGTCGACACCGGCCGCACCCTCGCCGTCCGCCTGCACCAGGCGCTGTACGCGGTGCGCGAGGCCATCGACTACCGGCGCGCGACCGGCGGCATGGACGCCTTCGACGGCGCCGTCGGGGCCGGCGTCAGCCATGAACTCACCGAGGCGCTCGTCGCGTTGGTCCGCGGCACCGAAGGGGCCCGGGTCGGTGTCGCCTGGTCACCCGCCGCCGGGGTCCCCGCCGAGTGCACCGACGGCGACGACCCCGTCGAGTTCTCACCCGGCGACCTCGACGTGCTGCGCGCCGCCTCCGCCCGCTACCTGCACGCCGAGCCCGCGGTCTTCGTCCGCGTCACCGGCACCGTCGTCCGCATGCGCCGCACCGGCACCCGCGGCGAGGGCACCGTACGCCTGCACGTCATCGCCGGCGCCGACGTGCCGCACCTGCGGATGACGCTCGACGAGGAGGCGTACCGGATCGCGGGCCACGCCCATCTGGTCGGCCTGCCGATCCGGGTGCACGGACGTCTGGAGAGCCGGGGCGGCTTCCGGCGGCTCACCGGCGCGAGCGGCGTCGTCCCCGTACAGGTGGACGAGGCCGAACGGGACCGGCTCCTGAAGTCCCTCCAGGAGAACCTCGACTTCTTCGAGGAGGCCTGCGCCGGAGGGGACGAACCCTAGGAACTCTGCGGCGTGTGCGCGTACAGGTCCCTGAGCAGGGCGATCTCCGCGCCGTGATGGATCATCTCGCGGTGGATGTGCAGGACGAGCGTGGCCATCGGCTCCTTGGCGAACGGTCCCTCGGCCGGACCGCACGGCTGCTCCAGGGCCGCCGCGTCGAGGCCGCGCACGCCCGACATCCAGCGCGCGTAGGAGGCGTCGAGCCGGTCGAGCGCCTCCGCGGCCGTGCCGGGATACGCGTACGTCAGGTAGTCCACCGGCGGCCCGCCGAAGTGCGAGGCGACGCGGGTGCCCAGGACGCCCACCAGGATGTGGCCGAGGCGCCAGGCGATCGTCGTCACCGGCGCCGGGACCGGCTCCGGATACGCGAAGTCGATCGTGAAGTCGCCCGAGCCCGCCCGCACGGGGGCGGTGCCGCTGCCGCGCGGGCGCACGCTCCACACGGCCTCCGGGTCCGCCACGGGCTCCCAGAAGTACTCGTCGTCGGTGAGCCCGGCCAGGCGCCGGCGCAGCTGGTTGCGCCAGTGCCAGTCGAGCTGGTCGGCGAGCAGCGCGTTCCATTCCAGGGCCATGCGCCCACGCTAGGGCGGCCCCCGCCGGTCCGCACGGTCAACCGTTTCGCGAGCGGTCCCGGTGACTCGGTACGATCGGCCTTGCGCGCGTCACAGGTAATGGCGCGGCGTTTCGTCTTCAGGTAGGAGAGACCGGTGTCTGACGTCCGTGTGATCATCCAACGCGATTCCGAGCGGGAAGAACGCGTGGTGACCACGGGTACCACGGCCGCCGAGCTCTTCGCCGGTGAGCGCAGCATCGTCGCGGCCCGGGTGGCCGGAGAGCTCAAGGACCTCGCGTACGCCGTCCAGGACGGCGAGGAGGTCGAGCCCGTCGAGATCACCTCCGAGGACGGTCTGAACATCCTGCGCCACTCCACCGCGCACGTGATGGCGCAGGCCGTGCAGGAGATCTTCCCCGAGGCCAAGCTCGGCATCGGCCCGCCCATCAAGGACGGCTTCTACTACGACTTCGACGTCAAGGAGCCGTTCACCCCCGAGGACCTCAAGCGCATCGAGAAGAAGATGCAGGAGATCCAGAAGCGGGGCCAGAAGTTCTCCCGTCGTGTCACCACCGACGAGGACGCCCGCGTCGAGCTCGCCGACGAGCCGTACAAGCTCGAGCTCATCGGCCTCAAGGGCAACGCGGCGCAGGCCGCCGACGGCGCCGACGCCGAGGTGGGCTCCGGCGAGCTGACCATCTACGACAACCTCGACGCCAAGACCGGCGAGCTGTGCTGGAAGGACCTCTGCCGCGGTCCCCACCTGCCCAGCACCCGCGTCATCCCCGCGTTCAAGCTGATGCGCTCGGCCGCCGCCTACTGGCGCGGCAGCGAGAAGAACCCGCAGCTCCAGCGCATCTACGGCACCGCGTGGCCGTCGAAGGACGAGCTCAAGGGCTACCTGGAGTTCCTCGCCGAGGCCGAGAAGCGCGACCACCGCAAGCTGGGCGCCGAGCTCGACCTGTTCTCCTTCCCGGAGGAGCTCGGCCCGGGCCTCGCGGTGTTCCACCCCAAGGGCGGCGTCATCCGCAAGGTCATGGAGGACTACTCGCGGCGCCGCCACGAGGCCTCCGGCTACGAGTTCGTGAACACCCCGCACATCTCGAAGGAGCACCTCTTCGAGACCTCGGGCCACCTGCCGCACTACGCGGAGGGCATGTTCCCGCCCATCCAGTTCGACGAGCAGAACTACCGCCTCAAGGCGATGAACTGCCCGATGCACAACCTGATCTTCAAGTCGCGCGGCCGTTCCTACCGTGAACTGCCCCTGCGGCTCTTCGAGTTCGGCACCGTGTACCGCTACGAGAAGTCGGGCGTCGTGCACGGCCTGACCCGCTCGCGCGGCTTCACGCAGGACGACTCGCACATCTACTGCACCAAGGAGCAGATGCCGGAGGAGCTCGACAAGCTCCTCACCTTCGTGCTCGACCTGCTGCGCGACTACGGCCTGACCGAGTTCGAGCTGGAGCTGTCCACCCGCGACGACTCCGACAAGTTCATCGGCACCGACGAGGACTGGGCCGAGGCCACCGAGGCGCTGCGCCTGGCCGCCGAGAAGCAGAACCTGCCGCTGGTCGCCGACCCGGGTGGCGCCGCCTACTACGGCCCGAAGATCTCCGTCCAGGTCAAGGACGCGATCGGCCGGTCCTGGCAGATGTCGACCCTCCAGGTCGACTTCAACCAGCCCAAGCGCTTCGGCCTCGAGTACACGGCCGCGGACGGCTCCCGCCAGCAGCCCGTCATGCTGCACCGCGCCCTGTTCGGCTCGATCGAGCGGTTCTTCGGCGTGCTGCTCGAGCACTACGCGGGCGCCTTCCCGGCGTGGCTCGCGCCCGTGCAGGCCGTCGGCATCCCGATCGGCGACGCGCACGTCCCGTACCTGGAGGAGTTCGCCGAGAAGGCGCGCGCCCAGGGCCTGCGCGTCGAGGTCGACTCGTCCTCGGACCGCATGCAGAAGAAGATCCGCAACCAGCAGAAGGCCAAGGTGCCCTTCATGGTCATCGCGGGCGACGAGGACATGAGCGCCGGCTCGGTGTCCTTCCGCTACCGCGACGGCTCGCAGGAGAACGGCATCCCGGTCGACGAGGCCATCGCGAAGATCGTGAAGGTCGTCGAGGAGCGCGCGCAGGTCTGACGTTCAGCCCTTGCCGTCGATGGGGCCCCCGGGGGGCCCCCCGGGGGGGTTGGCGCGCGGGGGGGCCCCCCCCCCCCACCCGCCCAGCCCGCGCGACGAAGAGAACCACCCCCCCCCCCCGCCCC
>NZ_JBHYTK010000050.1:37176-48898 GCF_042749255.1 Streptomyces sp. NPDC059524
CGTGCTGTCCCCCCGGGCCCGGCGCCCCCCCCCGGGCCCCCCCCCGGGGGCCTTTCGCCGTTCTCGTCCTCCCGCGCGAACACCTGGAGCAGCCAGGACGAGAACGAGCCGACGACCGCGCCGAGCAGCGCGAGCCCGCAGCCCATCAGGCCCACCGCGACGAGCCGGCCCACCGGCGTCACCGGCGCCATGTCGCCGTAGCCGACGCTCGACACCGTCGTGCACGCCCACCACACCGAGTCGCCGAACGTCTGGATCGTGGCGCCCGGCGCCCCGCGTTCCTGCTGGTAGACGGCGAGCGACGCGGCGAAGCCGAGCAGCAGCGTCGACACCCCCGCGTACAGCATCACGCGCGCGTGCAGCGCGAACCGGGGGCGGCCGTGCCGGCGCTTCACCCGCTCGTAGGCCTGCACGATGCGGACGGGGCGCAGCAGCGGCAGCAGCAGGACCAGGGTGTCCAGCCAGTGCGTGCGCACGAAGCGCGGCCAGCGCTGCCCGCTGAGCCGCCGCCGCACGACGTAGTCCGCGGCGAACAGCGCCCACGCCGCGCAGGTCACCGCCAGACACAGATCGCGCACGGCCCCGGGCAGCCCGGGGCCGAGCACCAGGACCGCGTACGAGGCGAGGAAGAGCAGGGACGCCGCGGCGAGGACACCCGCGGTGCGTCGCTCCCAACGGGCGAGGGCACTGTCGGTCATCCGCACAGCATCGCGCGCACGGGCCCGGGACGGGCCCCGGCGACACGCCCCGCCGAGGTCACGCCATATGCTGCACAGCATGACGAGTGAGCCGGAGCAGCAGATCGGTCCTGTGGGAGAGCCGGACGGATTCGGGCGTCTGTGGACCCCGCACCGCATCGCCTACATCCAGGGCGAGGGCAAACCGACGGGCCCCGGGGCCGACGACGGCTGTCCCTTCTGCGCGGCTCCCGGCAAGAGCGACGAGGACGCCCTCATCGTGGCGCGCGGCGAGCACGTCTTCGCGATCCTCAACCTGTACCCGTACAACGGCGGGCACATGATGGTGCTGCCCTACCGGCACGTCGCCGACTACACCGACCTCGACGACGCCGAGACCGTCGAGCTCGCCGACTTCACCAAGCGGGCGATGACCGCGCTGCGTGCCGCGTCCGGCGCGCACGGCTTCAACATCGGCATGAACCAGGGCGCGGTGGCCGGCGCCGGCATCGCCGCGCACCTGCACCAGCACATCGTCCCGCGCTGGGGCGGCGACACGAACTTCATGCCGGTCGTCGGCCACACCAAGGTGCTGCCGCAGCTCCTCGCGGACACGCGCACGGCGCTGGCGAAGGCCTGGCCGACCGCCTGACCGCTCCTCGTACGACGCCCGGGGATCCGGCGCCGCGGGGCTACGCGTCGTAGACGTCGGCCTTCCGCGGCGACGGGTCCTGCACCAGGCCGCTGAGCACCCCCGAGCGGTTCCCGAACTTCTCCGTGTCGACGCCGTGCTCCTTGAGGACCTTGAAGGCCGCCGCGTGCACGACCCGCAGCACCGGCGTCGCCGTGCGCAGCGCGTCGTCCGCCATGAAGCGGTGCCGCCACGGCTGGTCGGCCCAGGCGTGCCGCAGGCCGAACGGCTCGGGCAGGGCCAGCTTGCCGCCCAGGTAGTCCAGCAGCGGCGGGTACCAGGTGAGCGGGGCACGGACCGCGATCCGCACGACCTCGTCCGCGTCGATCAGCGGCAGCGTCTTCGTGGTCGTCTCCCAGAAGCGCACCGACTTGGCGATCTCCTTGGTCTTCGGCTCGGGCTTCGACGTGAACAGCGAGTTCACCGGGCCCAGCGCGTGGCCCGTCACCTCGATGCGCAGCGTCTCGTGCAGCACCGTCACCGTGATCAGCATGGTGATGACCAACTGGCCGTCCCACAGCGTGAACTGGACGCCCAGGTAGTGGCGGTCACCGCTGCCGAACTGCTGCTCGTTGCAGATCCGCTGTATCTCGTGCGGCTTGATCCGGTACGCGTCCACGTCCGCGCCGGTCGGACGGGAGACCGAGCCCGCCTTCTCGCCGATCGGGGTCACGATCCAGTGCTCGACCGAGGGGCGCGGGAAGCCGCCCGTGTGCAGCGTCTTGCGCTCCAGGAGCTTCAGCTGGTCGTGGATCGCGCGGACCACGTCCCAGCTGCGGAACGGGTGGATCTCCTTGTCGGGGTCGACGGAGACCAGCTCCTCCGCCAGCTGCCAGCTGCCCCAGCGCGTACCCATGCCGAGGATGCCCTTCGGGCCGGCGTAGAACACCGCGTTCGACTGCTGCTCCGCCGAGAGGCGGGCCAGACCCTGGCGCAGCTGCTCCGCCGCGGTCTCACCCGGGCTGCCCGGCACCGCCTCGGGGATCTTCGCGCCGATGCCGCCGCCCGACAGCAGCGCGTCCCACCGCTCGCGCAGGTCCTTCGCCGTGCGCTCGCAGACCTGCCGCGCCCACAGCCCGCCGACGACGGGCACCACGAAGGAGGCGCGCAGGTACCAGGCCCAGCCGCCGGCGAACGGCAGCTTGAGCAGCACGATGACGACGGCCACCCCGACGACCGCCATCAGGGCCGTCGTCAGCGCCGCCGTGCCGCGGACCTTGCGCTCCTTGTTCCGCGCCTCGGTCTTCGCCGCCCCGGCCGCGGCGTCCTTGGTCGCCTTCTCGGCGGCCGCCACCTTGTTGTTGCTCGTACGGCGAAGCTGGAAGGCGATCAGCCACAGCACGAACCCGGGCAGGAACACGAGGCCGAACAGCACCGTGATCAGGGTCAGCAGCGCGTCCCGCTGGCGGCGGATCCGGGTCGCCGCGAGGCAGTGCTCCACCACGACCTGCGGCTCCGTGCCGAAGGACTGGATCAGCGGCTTGCGGCCGCCGCCGAGCATCCGGACCTGGACCGCGCGCGAGAAGGCCTCACCCAGATTCGGCGCGAACAGCGACCAGGCGCCCTTCTTCACCTCGGACTTGTGCCACTCGTTGTTCGCGTCCTCGATCTTCGCGGCCGGGTCGTCCCGGTACGCGGCCGAGGCGATGGCGAACGTCGCCGCGGTCTGCCCCGCCGAACCCTGCAGGGGGACCTGTGCCCCCGGCCTGAAATCGAACGCGTCGTCCGCCACTGCCGCCCCCATCACCGCACGTCTCGCACCGCACGTCTCGCACCGCACGTCGCTGCTGCTGCGGCTCTTCCCGACTTCCTTGCCCCGCACACCTGTTGATCAGTTGATCGTCCTGATCCTATTGATCGTCGACCAGCGTAACGGCCGCCACCGACATCCGTCCCGGCAAGCCGGACGCCGGTGGCCGCACCGGGGGCACGGGGGCGCACGCCCCCGCGCGACGGGCCCAACTACGCGGTGTCCGCGGCCTGTTCCCTGATCCGCTCGCCGATGTGGGCCGGCATCGGCTCGTGCCGGGCGTAGCTGCGGCTGAACCGCGCCGTGCCGTGCGACAGGGAGCGCAGATCGACGGCGTAGCGCCCGATCTCGATCTCCGGCACCTCGGCCCGTACGAGGGTCCGGCCGCCCGGCGCCTGCTCGGTGCCGACGACGCGGCCACGCCGCCCGGACAGATCGCTCATCACCGCGCCCACGAAGTCGTCGCTGACGAGCACCTGGACCTCGGACACCGGTTCGAGGAGATGGATCGTGGCGTCGGCCGCCGCCTCGCGCAGCGCCAGCGCGCCCGCCGTCTGGAACGCGGCGTCGGAGGAGTCCACCGAGTGCGCCTTGCCGTCGAGCAGCGTGACCCGCACGTCGATCAGCGGGTACCCGGCCGCGACGCCCTTGGCCGCCTGGGCCCGTACACCCTTCTCCACCGACGGGATGAACTGGCGCGGGACGGAGCCGCCGACGACCTTGTCGACGAACTCGATGCCCGAACCGTTCGGCAGCGGCTCCACCTCGATCTCGCAGATCGCGTACTGACCGTGCCCGCCGGACTGCTTGACGTGCCGCCCCCGGCCCGCGGCCCGGTCCGCGAACGTCTCGCGCAGCGACACCTTGTGCGGGACCACGTCGACCTGCACCCCGTACCGCGCCGACAGCCGCTCCAGGGCGACGTCCGCGTGCGCCTCGCCCAGACACCACAGCACCACCTGGTGGGTGTCCGGGTTCTGCTCCAGCCGCATCGTCGGGTCCTCCGCCGCGAGCCGCGCCAGGCCCTGCGACAGCTTGTCCTCGTCGGCCTTGCTGTGCGCCTGGATCGCCAGCGGCAGCAGCGGGTCCGGCATCTCCCACGGCGCCATCAGCAGCGGGTCGTCCTTCGCCGAGATCGTGTCGCCGGTCTCCGCCCGGCCCAGCTTCGCCACGCACGCCAGGTCCCCGGCGATGCAGTGCGACAGCGGCCGCTGCTGCTTGCCGAAGGGGACCGACAGGGCGCCGACCCGCTCGTCCACGTCGTGGTCCTCGTGCCCGCGGTCGGTGAGCCCGTGCCCCGACACGTGCACCGTCTCGTCCGGGCGCAGAGTGCCCGAGAACACCCGTACGAGCGAGACACGGCCCACGTAGGGGTCCGAGGCCGTCTTCACGACCTCGGCGACCAGCGGGCCGTCCGGGTCGCAGACCGGGATCGTGCGGGGCGCGCCGTCCGGCGTGGTCACGGTCGGGGCCTCGCGCTCCAGCGGGGTCGGGAAGCCGCCCGTGACCAGCTCCAGGAGCTCGACCGTGCCGATGCCCTGGCGGGCGCCCTCCGGGGCGGGGGCCGCCGCGAGGACGGGGTGGAAGGTGCCGCGCGCGACGGCCCGCTCCAGGTCGTCGACGAGCGTCTTGAAGTCGATCTCCTCGCCGCCCAGGTAGCGGTCCATGAGGGTCTCGTCCTCGCTCTCGGCGATGATCCCCTCGATGAGCCGGCCGCGCGCCTCCTGGAGGCCCGGCACCTGGTCGGCGTCCGGCGGCGACTCCTCCAGCGCGCCCGACGCGTAGGCGTGGATCCGCTGCGACAGGAGCCCGATCAGGCCGGTCACGGGGGAGTGGCCGTCCGGGGTGCGCTCGCCGTGCAGCGGCAGATACAGCGGCAGCACGGCGTCGGGGTCGTCGCCCCCGAAGGCCTCGGCGCACACCCGGGTCGTCTCCTCGAAGTCGGCCCGCGCCGCCTCCAGGTGCGTCACCACGATGGCCCGCGGCATGCCGACGGCCGCGCACTCCTCCCACACCGCGCGCGTGGCGCCGTCCACCCCGTCCGCCGCCGAGACGACGAAGAGGGCCGCGTCCGCAGCACGCAGACCGGCCCTCAGCTCCCCGACGAAATCCGCGTATCCGGGGGTGTCCAGAAGATTGATCTTGCAGCCGCCCCAGTCGACCGGGACGAGCGAGAGCTGCACCGAGCGCTGCCGGCGCCGTTCGATGTCGTCGTAGTCCGAGACGCACGTGCCGTCCTCGACGCGGCCCGCGCGGTTGACCGCCCCCGCCGTGAGCGCGAGGGCCTCCACCAGCGTCGTCTTGCCGGAGCCGCTGGGGCCGACCAGCACCACATTGCGCACGTCCGAGGGCCGGTCGGCCGTAGCCGCCCTGCCGGCGGCCCCGGGATGTGTGTTCGCCTTGTCAGCCATGTCCCTTGCCTCCCGGTTCGCATCCACGGTGAGGGGGCCCCGTCGGGGCCTGTGGAAGTGCGGCAGGCGGACACGCGAACCCGCGTGTGAGAGGCGGCTCCGGCGACGCCCGCGGTGTCTTCGAGCTTTGCACTCGTGTCACCGTGCGTCCATACGTCGTACGGGATCCCACGCGCGCGTGGTGGCCCGACGGCCGTGGCGGCGGGTGCGTGGCTACGATGGGCCAGCCGGTGGCCAGAGGGGCCGCACGGCCACCGACCCCTCGGGAAGGCCATGCTGAACAAGTACGCGCGTGCATTCTTCACGCGTGTCCTCACACCGTTCGCCGCGTTTCTCATCCGTCGCGGGGTCAGTCCCGACACGGTCACGCTCCTCGGCACCGCCGGGGTGGTGGCGGGCGCGCTGGTCTTCTACCCGCGCGGGGAGTTCTTCTGGGGCACGGTCGTCATCACGCTGTTCGTCTTCTCGGACCTCGTGGACGGCAACATGGCGCGCCAGCTCGGCCGCTCCAGCCGCTGGGGCGCCTTCCTCGACTCGACGCTCGACCGGGTCGCCGACAGCGCCATCTTCGGCGGCCTCGCGCTCTGGTACGCGGGCGGCGGCGACGACAACGCGCTGTGCGCCGTCTCGATCTTCTGCCTCGCCAGCGGCCAGGTCGTCTCGTACACGAAGGCCCGTGGAGAATCGATCGGCCTGCCGGTCGCGGTCAACGGTCTGGTGGAGCGCGCCGAGCGGCTCGTCATCTCGCTCGTCGCGGCCGGCTTCGCCGGTCTGCACAAGTTCGGTGTGCCCGGCATCCAGTACCTGCTGCCCGTCGCCCTGTGGATCGTCGCCGCCGGCAGCCTGGTCACGCTGATCCAGCGCGTGGTCACCGTCCGCCGCGAGTCCGCCGAGGCCGACGCCGCGGCCGCCGCCCAGGAGGAGACCGCCTCGTGAGCGGCGTGCAGGAACGGATCACCGACGCGCTCTACGGGCTCGGCTGGGGCACGGTCAAGAAGCTGCCCGAGCCGGTCGCGAACCGCTTGGGCCGCACCATCGCCGACGCCGTCTGGCGCAAGCGCGGCAAGGGCGTGCTGCGGCTGGAGTCGAACCTCGCGCGCGTCGTGCCCGACGCCACGCCGCAGCGGCTGCGGCAGCTCTCCAGGGCGGGCATGCGCTCGTACCTGCGCTACTGGATGGAGTCCTTCCGGCTTCCCGCCTGGAGCAAGGACCGCATCCGCGAGGGCTTCACCCCGCAGGACGTGCACCACCTGACCGACGGGCTCGCCTCCGACAAGGGCGTCATCCTCGCCCTGCCCCACATGGGCAACTACGACCTCGCCGGCGCCTGGGTCACCACGAAGCTGGAGACCCCGTTCACGACGGTCGCCGAGCGCCTCAAGCCCGAGACCCTCTACGACCGCTTCGTCGCCTACCGCGAGGGCCTCGGCATGGAGGTCCTCCCGCACACCGGCGGCGCCGCGTTCGGCACCCTCGCCCGGCGGCTGCGCGACGGCGGCCTCGTCTGCCTGGTCGCCGACCGCGACCTGTCCGCCGCCGGCGTCGAGGTGAAGTTCTTCGGCGAGACCACGCGCATGCCCGCCGGGCCCGCTCTGCTCGCTCAGCAGACCGGCGCCCTGCTGCTGCCCGTGACGCTCTGGTACGACGGCTCGCCGATCATGCGGGGCCGGGTCCATCCGCCGATCGACGTGCCCGAGACAGGCACCCGCGCCGAAAAGACGTCTGTGATGACACAGGCGCTGGCCGATGCCTTCGCCACCGGGATCGCGGACCATCCGGAGGACTGGCACATGCTGCAGCGTCTGTGGCTCTCGGACCTGGACCCCGCCAAGAACCCCGAGGAGCGGCCGGCGTGAAGATCGGAATCGTCTGCCCGTACTCCTGGGACGTGCCGGGCGGCGTCCAGTTCCACATCCGCGACCTCGCGGAGCACCTGACCGCGCTCGGCCACGAGGTCTCCGTCCTCGCCCCCGCCGACGACGACACCCCGCTGCCGCCCTACGTGGTGTCCGCGGGCCGCGCCGTGCCCGTGCCCTACAACGGCTCGGTGGCCCGCCTGAACTTCGGCTTCCTCAGCGCCGCGCGCGTGCGGCGCTGGCTCCACGACGGCACCTTCGACGTCATCCACATCCACGAACCGACGTCCCCGTCGCTCGGCCTGCTCACCTGCTGGGCCGCCCAGGGCCCGATCGTCGCCACGTTCCATACGTCGAACCCCCGCTCGCGCGCCATGATCGCCGCCTACCCGATCCTGCAGCCCGCCCTGGAGAAGATCAGCGCGCGCATCGCCGTCTCCGAGTACGCGCGCCGCACCCTCGTCGAGCACCTCGGCGGCGACGCGGTCGTCATCCCGAACGGCGTCGACGTCGACTTCTTCGCCCGGGCCGAGCCGAAGGCCGAGTGGCAGGGCGACACGATCGGCTTCATCGGGCGCATCGACGAGCCCCGCAAGGGCCTGCCGGTCCTCATGAAGGCGCTGCCCAGGATCCTCACCGAGCGGCCGCAGACACGTCTCCTGGTGGCCGGCCGCGGCGACGAGGAGGAGGCCGTCGCCTCGCTCCCGCGCGAGATGCGCTCCCGCGTCGAGTTCCTCGGCATGGTCAGCGACGAGGACAAGGCCCGGCTGCTGCGCAGCGTCGACGTGTACGTCGCCCCGAACACCGGCGGCGAGAGCTTCGGCATCATCCTCGTCGAGGCCATGTCGGCGGGCGCGCCCGTGCTCGCCTCCGACCTCGACGCCTTCGCCCAGGTCCTCGACCAGGGCACGGCCGGAGAGCTCTTCGCCAACGAGAACGCCGACGACCTGGCCGCCGCCGCCCTGCGCCTGCTCGCCGACCCCGAGCGCCGCACCGAGCTGCGCGAGCGCGGCAGCAAGCACGTGCGCCGCTTCGACTGGTCGACCGTCGGCGCCGACATCCTCTCCGTCTACGAGACCGTCACCCAGGGGGCCGCGGCCGTCGCCACCGACGAACGCACCGGCCTGCGGGCCCGCTTCGGCCTCGCCCGCGACTAGGGCACTTCTTTCGGATCCGGCCGGGCTCGCCGGGCGTAGGACCTGTCCGCCGGTTCCCTTCTACTTCGGGCGACGAAGGGGAGGGTCGGACGGGCCCCACCCGAGGGCCGGGGCGGCGGCCCCGCGACGGTAGCCTTGCCGCCCGTGACCGTCACCCTGATCTGGATCGCCGTAGCCCTCTTCGCGATCGGCCTCTACCTCAGCTGGACCGCGGGCCGGCTCGACCGCCTGCACGCCCGGATCGACGCGGCCCGCGCCGCACTCGACGCCCAGCTCCTGCGCCGCGCCTCCGTCGCCCAGGAACTGGCCACCTCCGGAGTGCTCGACCCGGCCGCCTCGATCGTCCTCTACGAGGCCGCGCACGCGGCACGCCAGGCGGAGGAGGAGCAGCGCGAGGTCGCCGAGAGCGAGCTCAGCCAGGCGCTGCGCGCGGTCTTCGGGGAGGCCGACCAGGTCGAGGAGGTCCGGGCCGCCCCGGGCGGTGAGGAGGCCGCCGAGGAGCTCGCCCAGGCGGTGCGCCGGGTGCCCATGGCCCGCCGCTTCCACAACGACGCCGTACGGGCCGCACGCGCGCTGCGCCGGCACCGCAAGGTCCGCTGGTTCCGGCTGGCCGGACACGCCCCGTTCCCCATGGCCTTCGAGATGGACGACGTGCCGCCGACGGCCCTCGCGGACCGGGCCACCACATAGCTCCCGCAGGCCATGATCACGGTCCACCACCTGGATCGCAGGCCAAAAGGAGCCACCGCCTCCCTATTGGCCCTTGTAGTGGCCTGGGGCACAGATGTTTCCTCGGTGCAGCACGAGCGCGCAGCAGCACGCACGTGCGGCAACAGACCCTCTTCACTGAGTTCACCGAGCGAGGTCCCCGTGTCCACTGTCGAAAACCAGGCTCCCGCCACCGGCACCGCCCGCGTCAAGCGCGGCATGGCCGAGCAGCTCAAGGGCGGCGTGATCATGGACGTCGTCAACGCCGAGCAGGCGAAGATCGCCGAGGACGCGGGCGCCGTGGCCGTCATGGCCCTCGAGCGGGTCCCGGCGGACATCCGCAAGGACGGCGGCGTGGCCCGCATGTCGGACCCGAACATGATCGAGGAGATCATCGAGGCCGTCTCGATCCCGGTGATGGCCAAGTCCCGCATCGGCCACTTCGTCGAGGCCCAGATCCTCCAGTCGCTCGGCGTGGACTACATCGACGAGTCCGAGGTCCTCACCCCGGCCGACGAGGTCAATCACAGCGACAAGTTCGCCTTCACGACCCCCTTCGTCTGTGGCGCCACCAACCTGGGCGAGGCCCTGCGCCGCATCGCCGAGGGCGCGGCCATGATCCGCTCCAAGGGCGAGGCCGGCACCGGCAACGTGGTCGAGGCCGTCCGCCACATGCGCCAGATCAAGAACGAGATCGCCCGCCTGCGCGGCTTCGACAACAACGAGCTGTACGCCGCCGCCAAGGAGCTGCGCGCCCCGTACGAGCTCGTCAAGGAGGTCGCCGAGCTCGGCAAGCTCCCCGTCGTGCTGTTCTCCGCCGGTGGCGTCGCCACCCCCGCCGACGCCGCGCTGATGCGCCAGCTCGGCGCCGAGGGCGTCTTCGTCGGCTCCGGCATCTTCAAGTCCGGCGACCCGGCCAAGCGCGCCGCCGCCATCGTGAAGGCCACCACCTTCTACGACGACCCGAAGATCATCGCGGACGCGTCCCGCAACCTGGGCGAGGCCATGGTCGGCATCAACTGCGACACCCTCCCCGAGACCGAGCGCTACGCGAACCGAGGCTGGTAAGCACCCATGAACACCCCCGTCATCGGCGTCCTGGCGCTCCAGGGCGACGTACGGGAGCACCTCATCGCCCTGGCCGCGGCGGACGCCGTGGCCAGGCCGGTGCGGCGCCCCGAGGAACTGGCCGAGGTCGACGGCCTGATCATCCCCGGCGGTGAGTCGACCACCATCTCCAAGCTGGCCCACCTCTTCGGCCTGATGGAGCCGCTCCGCGCGCGCGTGCACGCCGGAATGCCCGTCTACGGCACCTGCGCCGGCATGATCATGCTCGCCGACAAGATCCTCGACCCGCGCTCGGGCCAGGAGACGATCGGCGGCATCGACATGATCGTGCGCCGCAACGCCTTCGGACGGCAGAACGAGTCCTTCGAGGCAGCGGTGGCCGTCCAGGGTGTCGAGGGCGCACCGGTGGAGGGCGTCTTCATCCGCGCCCCCTGGGTGGAGTCCGTCGGCGCCTCGACCGAGGTGCTCGCCGAGCACGAGGGACACATCGTCGCCGTACGCCAGGGCAACGCCCTCGCGACGTCCTTCCACCCCGAGCTCACCGGCGACCACCGGCTCCACGGCCTTTTCGTGGACATGGTCCGGGGCAAGGACGCGCCCGGTTCCTTGTAGGATCTCTGGCGTTCGTTATTGAGGTTGGTTACGCGAAGGAGACAGGCAGATGTCCGGCCACTCTAAATGGGCTACGACGAAGCACAAGAAGGCCGTGATCGACGCCAAGCGCGGCAAGCTCTTCGCGAAGCTGATCAAGAACATCGAGGTCGCGGCGCGCATGGGCGGCACGGACGTCGAGGGCAACCCGACGCTGTACGACGCCATCCAGAAGGCGAAGAAGCAGTCGGTCCCGAACAAGAACATCGACTCCGCGGTCAAGCGCGGCGGCGGCCTCGAGGCCGGCGGCGCCGACTACGAGACGATCATGTACGAGGGCTACGGTCCCAACGGTGTCGCGGTGCTCATCGAGTGCCTCACCGACAACCGCAACCGCGCCGCCTCGGACGTCCGCGTCGCCATGACCCGCAACGGCGGCAACATGGCCGACCCCGGTTCCGTGTCGTACCTGTTCAACCGCAAGGGCGTCGTCATCGTCCCCAAGGGTGAGCTGACCGAGGACGACGTCCTGGGCGCCGTCCTCGACGCGGGCGCCGAGGAGGTCAACGACCTGGGCGAGTCCTTCGAGGTGCTCTCCGAGGCCACCGACCTGGTCGCGGTCCGCACCGCCCTCGTGGACGCCGGCATCGACTACGACTCGGCCGACGCCAACTTCGTCCCGACCATGCAGGTCGAGCTCGACGAGGAGGGCGCGCGCAAGATCTTCAAGCTCATCGACGCGCTCGAGGACAGCGACGACGTGCAGAACGTCTTCGCGAACTTCGACGTCTCCGACGAGGTCATGGAGAAGGT
>NZ_JBHYTK010000051.1:0-18380 GCF_042749255.1 Streptomyces sp. NPDC059524
CACTGATTACCAGGCGGTGGTGAGGCTGCCTCGGTTCCCCTTTTTAACGGACTGACTAGTCGTCAGTCTCCTTTTGTTCCTGCAGAATTCGATACGCATCGGAACTGATGATGAGTCAGCTCCTTTTTATGGCGCAGATGTTGAGGTCATCTATTCCTCAAAGCCGTTACTGCTTCGGCCAGATGAGTGCCTGGGCGACGATGACGTTGGTGCCGTTGAAGGTGACAGCGGGGCCTTCGTGTAGCTCGTAGCCGAGGCTGAGCATCTCGCTCACACGTTGGCAGAACGTGGCGTCGTCTGGGCCTGTCAGGACTCGGTAGACGGGCAATCCATTGGGTGGTGTGCTCATGTGAGGAAGGATCTCAGACTTTCATGACGACCAGGCCAGGCCCTAGTTGCGGAAGGTCACCACTTCAGCTGGCAGTTCGTGAACGCTCGTCAGTCGTGGATTGGTTGATGTGTGGGCCGGGGTCTACTGTTTGCCTGCCCACACGTGTGTGTCAGGCCATCATGCCGGCGACGCCCCTGCGGCCGTCCGGGACGCCTTCGATTGTCACGATGGTCTGTTTGCGGATGTCTTCGCCGAGGACGCTGACCAGTGCTTCGGTGATGGTGGTGACGAACTCTGCTGCTGCTCATGCCCCGGATGGTGCCGGGCCAAGAAGCTCCGCGTGCCGCGGGCCCTGCAGTCGTTTTCGCTGGCGCCGCGTCATCTCTCTTTGCTCTCCCACCCGTTCTTCGACAGGCCGATGAGCGTGAACGAGTTCGCCGCTCGCCTTCAGGCCGCTCCGGCGACGGCGAGTCTGCTGGTGAGCGATCTGAGCTCGCAGGGTTTGGAGCAGCACCAGGACGAGGCGGACCGTCGCAGGCGGATTGTCGGCATCACGGCCGGTCAGCAATTTGCGATCACTGCCTGGCTGGCCCCGGGTGTGGCCGGCCGGCGCAAGGCGCTGGCTCCCCTGACGTCGGTTCAGCGTCGGGTCTTTGTCGACACTCTCCTGGCTTACGAGGCCGCTGTGAGCAGCGGGGGGCTGGCTGTGCCGGGTCGGCCGGCTTTGCTTGATGTGGCATTAGTTTCGGTTCGGGAGGTTGGGTCGGTGGTTGACGGCGGGGTCCGTCGGGGTGTCGGTTCGGGCTGTGGGCGGCAGCTGGCTGGCACGGGCTGCGTTCTCTTGTGCTGGTGAGTTGGCGAGTGCCGTGCCGAGGGTGGTTCTCGTGTAGCGGACGATGCGGCCTCGGCGGTGTCGGTCGACCAGTCGTGCGCGTAGCAGGATGCCGAGGTGGTAGGACACGGTTGCGTTGCTCCAGCCGGTTTTCTGGCTCAGTTCGGCTGTGGAGGCGGGGGTGTCGAGTGTGGTCAGGAGTGCGGCTCTGGTCGTGCCTATGAGTCCTGCCAGGGCTGTTTCCGTCGTGTCTGTGGGGCGTTCGCCGAGGGTGGCGATGCCGCGTGCGCGGTAGATGAGCATGGGTGGGTGGGGGTGTTCGGCGGCGAACAGTACGGGGCCGACGTGTGTTGTGGCGGGGACGAAGAGGATTCCTTCGTGGGCCCAGTCGATGGTTCCGGAGTAGGTGCGTTCCAGTACGAGTTCGGTGCCGGTCCATTGCATGCGTTCGCCGAGTTCGTCGAGGACTGCTGCTGCGCCGTGCGTGGCCATCTTGTCGGCGCGGTTGCTGATGTCGGCGTTGGCGATCGCTTGGATTCGTGGCCAGTGTGGTGTGAGTACGGTCTCGAACAGGGTTGCCATTGCTGTGGCGGCCATTGTTGCCACGGTGGCGCCGCCTTTGCGTGCGGTTGTCTCGAGTGCGGTTGGTATGGGTCGGCGCCAGCGCTCGTAGGCTGCCTGGCTCGGGTGCAGTGCGAGGACGTGGGGCCACACGCGTCGGCCGCGGATGGCGATGTCGAGTTGGTAGTCGACTTCTTCGGGCGGGGTGGCTGCGATGCGGGCAGCGACCTCTTGCATTGTTTCGCCTGGGCGTGGCACGGGGGTCAGGAAGTCCGGGGTGTAGCTGTGGTCGGTGGGGATCAGTGCCTGTAGCAGTGCCAGCTGGGTCGGCGGGAGTGTCTGGCGTGCTCGGGTGTACCAGTGTCGTGCGTGGGCTGCTGGGTGGTGGGTGCCGTGGCGTAGTACGCCGAGGATTTCGATGGCTGCGGACGTGGCGAATCGTGATCTGCTCCATGCCTGTGCGTCTAGTTGCACCCTCATCGCCATGTCGTGAGTGTCGCATCGCTGCCGGGGTGGGGGCTGGTGGATTCGAAGGGTTTCGAATGCGTGGAAGTCGTTGCTGCTGCCGGCGGATGGTGGTCCGTGACCGTGTCGCCACGTTCCAGGGAGGCGTTTTGAGTTTCGATCGGGCATCTGCGGACTGTGATCGCGGCGGGGCTGCGGGGGTTGTCAGTCGGCGTGGCATCGTGCGTATGGGGAGCGTCTTGGGTGCGGTGGGGCTCCTGGCCGCTGCTACGCCGGCTTCGGTGTCGGTCGCTGGTGATGGTCCGGGTGGGGATCCTGCGCTGCGCAAGCCGATCCTGGTCGGTGCCAATCCGGGTCTTCAGCTCTTCGACGGGTCGGGGGCGTGTACGGCTTATCTGTCCACCTGGCAGGTGGACTGGTCCATCCATGGTGCGGGGAACGCTTTCGTTCTGTGGCGTCCGGACGGAGTGAGGGCGGTCGGTGAGGATCCGGAGCTCACGCTCTGGCTGGCCGATCACTTCGTCCGTCACTTCCCCGAACTCGATGGTCTGCCCTGGCCCGCTCCCCGGTTCCGCCGGGCTGCGGTCCAGGTTCGGCTCGATCTCGCTTCCGGGCTGCGGGCTGGGGGTGGAGGCATTGAGGTGAGGTTGGGCGATGTGCTCGACCGGCGTGCTTTCGCCACCGATGGGTTTCCGCTGGCCGGTGTGGAGCACAGTTTGAGTCTGGTGACCGGCCCGTGTGGGCGGGCCTGGGTGCGCGTTGACGGGCGGCTCCAGCCCGGCGAGATCAGCCGGGGTGGGAGTCCGGGGCGTCCGTCGTCGTCGGCGTTCCTCGCTGCTGCTGAGGTGTGGCGCGCCTGATTTCCGGGAGGGTGAGCATGGTCGCGGCGCGGTCGCAGTCGCGGTCGGGGTCGGGGTCGGGTCGGTGTGTCCGGCGGCGTTGGCCTGTCCTCGGGGTGGTGTCGGGTCCTCCGCGGGGGTGGGGATCCGGCCCGGGGGCCAGGCGGGCATGGCGGCGGTCGGTATCCGGCGTAGGGCGGGCTGTTGGCAGGGGCGCGTCGGGGGTGTGGTGTCGGCGGGGCGGTTCAGGGGGTGACGATGGGGAAGGCGCGGTCCGGGGTGGCCGTGCAGGAGAGGAGCCGGGTCAGAGTGCCGGGTCGCCGTCGGTGTGGATGTCCCGTCTCCTGTCCCTCCGGCCGGCCCCCTCACCAGTGGCCTGCACCTGGTTCTTTCCGGTCTCTTCCCGGCGCCGGTCGCGCATCGAGGCGGCTCTGGCGCGCGACCGGCGTGAGGGGGTCGTTCCGAGGACGCCGACGGCCTGGCCGTACATGCCGCGAGCCACGTACCTCTGCCAGCTGGGGCTTGGGGGCTGACACCGCCGGGGGCTCCTGGGAATCCGGGCGTGCCGCCGCAGGGGTTCGTGCCCGTGCGGCCTCCGGAGGGCGGGAACGCTGCGGTGTTCACCGTCGGGGCTGTGGCGATCGGGGCTGAGTCCGTGATCGCCGCGCTGGTTGGCGTCCTGTACCTCCTGCAGTCCGACTCCCATGGAGGCGAAGGCGGTCTCGGATGGCTGTTCGGCACCATGTTCGCCCTCGTGCTGCTGGCAGTCATTTCGATGATCGCAGGGCTGGCCGTTTCGGCGATGGCGGTGCTTCCCCTCGTTCTCCTCGGGCGTGTGGTGGCGCGCCGTACGGGTCGGCGGGACAGCTGGCAGCTCACCCTGGCCACCGTGGCGGTCGGTGCCGTCGCCCTGGCGCTGCTCATCGGCTCCTGCATGCTCCTGGCCGGCTTCGGCGACCTGCTCGTCTATCCCATCCTTGCCCTCAGCCCATTCGTCGGGCTGGCACCCGCGGCCCTGTGCGCCCGGGCGGCGGGGAACCCCGGAAAGCCCGGGGCCCGTTGGCGGGTGCTCGGGGGCGTGGCGCTGGGCGGTCTGGGGCTGCTCGCGGTGACGCTTGCGGTCGGGGTCGCGGCGTACAGCTCAGGGATTCTCAAGATCTACGAACCGCCCCTGCTCATGGAAGCCGACATGGTCGGCGTCTGGACGGACGGCGACGGCGGAAGCCTCCGCTTCGAGGCGGACGGCACGGTGACGGCGGAGGGCGTCAACGAGTACGAGGCCACGGGTGAGCAGTCCGGTGCCTGCAACGGCACCGGGACATGGCAGCTGGCCGAGAACGAGGGTGTCGGTCGGCCGCTCGAGCTCAGCATCGCGGACTGCGAGAGCCCGTCCTTCGGCTGGGACATCGGCGGTACGGAGGAACACCCGACGGTCTTCACCTGGATCGGCGAGCCGGATTCAGGTCAGCGGTACATCCTCACGCGGCAGACGACCATGCCCTGGGACGGTCCCGCGGAGGACTGACCGCCAAGGTCCGCCTCGCCGCGGACAGCAACTGCCGATCACTCGCGATTGTCCTCACGCCCGGCCAGGCAGGTGGTGCACCGGCATTCCCCGAAGTCATGGCCGCTTACGGGTGCTCCGTCCCATAGGCCGGCCCAGGGTCACGCCGGACGTGGTCCTGGGCCGGCAAAACCTACTCTTCCCGCGCCAACTGGGGCTACTTCCGAAAGCGCGGAATCCGCTGCCGATCCCGGAGCCCGCCGACCAGGCAGCCAACCGCAAACGGCGCGGCCGACTCGGCGGCCGTCCGGCAGCCTTCGAACGCGAGGCCTACAAGCAGCGGAACAGCATCGAGCGGTGCATCAACAGGCTCAAGCAATGGCGCGGCCTGGCCACCCGTTACAACAAGACCGCCACCATCTACCTCGCCGGACTCCACATCGCCGCCATCTTCATCTGGTCGGCGAGATGATCCGAGGGAAACTGTCTAACGGTTCGGCCCCTGCCGCCTCGTCCCCCTACTCACCACAGCGCTCAGCGTGCCGACCCCCCGCGGTACGCACGCAAGGGCCGGCGTGAACCCTGCTACGGACGCGAGCGCCTGGGCCTGCTTCGCGTGAAGGGCGACGTCATCGCGCTGCACTCCCTCCGCTGGCCCGACGAGATCCACTCCCCCGCAACTCGGCCCGCCCGCCGTCGACCTGCCGGAGGAGGAGATCGACGAGGCGCTCCTCCTGATCGACTCCATGACCCGTGAGGGGCCCATCGCCGAGGCGGAGTGGGCCGTCGACCGGTGCACGGCCGCGCTCGAGGACGTGATCGCGGCGAAGGCGCATGGGAAGAAGCCGCCCGCCGCGGTCGAGGAGGAGGCGCCGGCCGGGGCCATCGTCGACCTCATGGCCGCACTGGAGCAGTCCGTACAGAAGGGCCCAGGCCTCACGCAGCGACGGCAGCGAGGCAGATGCGCACGAGCTGAAACCGAAGAAGAAGGCCGCGAAGAAGGCCCCGGCCAAGAAGCCGGCGGCGACGAAGTCCGCCGCGCGGCGGTCGAAGCCGGCGTAGCCGGTCCTGGCTCCTGCGGAGGGAGAACAGCAAGTTCACCAGGGGACCGGCAGAGTCAGCGGAGACGGCCGAAGCGCCTGCACGCCCAGGAGCAGGCTGCGCAGCACAGGACTGGAAAGGAAGCCGGGGGGCTTGCAGTGAAGCGAGCCCTGGCGGCGGCCGGCGCGGTCCTGCTCATCCTCGCCGGAGCAGCAGCATGCGGTTCCAGCACCGACAGCGACGCCAGCGGGTACAGTGCCTCAGCCACAGAAAGCCCGGACACGGGGCGCTCACGTTCCCCGGAGCCCCGGCAGACTGATTCCGCAGAATCCGAGTCTCAGCCCGTCACGCATGCCGACCCGATTCTCAAGGTCGGCGAGACCATCCACGTCACGACGACCGAGTACAACGACGACGCCCGCCTGAGTGGCACCGCCGACATCACGCCGCACTCCGTCAAGGAATACAGTGCCGCAGACCTGCCGGACAACGGCCGACCTCGCCAAAGGCGAGGAACTGGCGGTCATCACCTTCCGCGTGAAGAACACGGACGGCACCGAGATCAGCATGATCCCGTACGACAGCCTGGACACGTGGACGGGACAGGACGGGAAGACCGCCAGAGTCGGGACCGGATTCTTCAGCGAGGACGAAGCCTCCCAAGACCTGGGCGGGACATCGAGCCTGAAGCCCGGGGAGTTCCTCAAGGGCCCCACCGTTGCGATCTTCCCCGGCACTCAGCCCGGCTGACTGCACGTCCAGGACGAGAGCGGGAAGCACCTCTTCCTTCGACATCGCGACCAAGGGAGTCGGATAGTCGGTCCCACCCATGGGGTAGTCCCCGCACCACCCGGGCCAGGGGACTTCCCGCTGCGCACGGATCACTGCTGCTCGAATGTCTCGAAGTGGACGGCATCGGTCCCGACACGTCCGCCGGGGCGCGGCCAGTGGTCCGCGCACGGTGACCGCCTGGCCCCGGGAGGGGCGGACGGCGCTGCGCCTGTGGTGTCCTGCTCAGAGAGCAAGGACGGTGTGGAGTGCTTGGTCGGTCCGGGCCATGGCGTCCGGTGCGACGTCGCCGCGGCGGCTGGACCGGCGAAGCAGGTCGTCGTGAGCTGCTGGATGTTGACGGCGGCAGCGGTGCCGTGGAGCGGGGCGGTCGCTCCACGGACAGGGCCGTGTCGGGGTAGCGGCCGGGCGAGTGCAGCACGATGACGAGGGCGGCCCCGTACGCGGCCTCCAGGCCGGAGTGGGTGATGCCGAGGACGTCGCGCCTGTCGGCGAGAGTCCAGACTCCGCGCTGGATCTCATGGGTCGCAGAGTTCCCTCGCCTGCCATGTCCTGGCCGAGGCCGAGGTCGGCGAGCTGGTGCGCGGCGTCGAGGGTGCGGCGCAGCGTCCGCACCCGTGGCTACCGCACCGCGTGACCGGTCTGCCAGCATGAATCCGGTTTTGAGTCGTTAGGGCAGGAACAGGTGCCACTGCCGGTCTCGCTCGTCGCCCTCCGCCCCGCTCTGCTTGATCACCTGGGAGTTGTTGGAGTCGCTCTGAAGGAGTAGGCCGCTGTTCCGGTTCGCGATCTCGTACGCGGCCGGGATGCCGGCGCCTACCCGGACCAGCCTCCACTGCTGGTGGTGTGCGTCGTCACCCTCGTAGTCGCGCTGCGCAGGGATCGCCCCTGACTCACTCGTCGCGCCGGGAATCTCCAGAGCCTTGCCGCTGCCCACGTTCTCGATCTTGTAGAGAACTTCGCCGTTCTCCTCACCCACGACGACCAGCCGCCACTTCTGGTCATCTCTCGGGCTGCTCAACTTCTGGACGATCTGGGCCCCGTCCTTCACGGACTCCCTGAGCACCCCCATCCGCAACCTGCTGCGGACGCTCGCCCAGCAGACCACCGTGTCCGATTCGGGCAGCCCAGCCCCCTCCGCCGAGGCGGAGTCGTCGCTGGCGGTTGCTTCTTCCGTCGTCCCCATCGTCATCCCTTCAGACTCACCAATGGACGTCACATACAGTAGCGAAGCAACCTCACGCAGTCACAGAACAGTTCAGGTGTCAAGATCAATTCCAGGCGCGTCACAAGTGTGACTGAACGCGGTAGGTGGCCCGGATGGACAACTCCGATCCACAGATCTGAGAAGGGAGCCGGAGCGCCGTGTCGTCGTGCTCGCTTCGTGGATGGCCCCGGCTTCCAGGCCCAGGGTTCCCGGGCAGGTGACCGGGCTTGCAACCGGTACCTAGGTACAGGTTTACCGTCGGAGGTGTCCCCGCCGGGGATGTGACGACGGGATTGAGTTCATGAGTGATCTGGCGTGGGTGCCGCCGTCCTGCACGCTGCCCACCGAGGAGCGGCCGCTGCGGGTCGGGGAGTGGGATGAGCTGTTCGCAGAGCGGCTGACCGCGCTGTCGCGGCCTGGCCCCCTGCGGCTGCGCCTGGAACTGGCCGGCGGTCCCAGCGTCGAGGAGCGGGTGCGGAACCTGGCGGAGCGGGAGGGCGGCTGCTGCTCGTCCTTCACCTTCACCGTCACCCCGGACAAGAACCTGATCGGCCTGGACATCGCCGTGGACTAGGAGCACGCCGCAGTCTTGGACGCCCTGGCCGCTCGGACGGCCGCTCTATCACCCGTCTCGGGCGTGAGCCCGCTCACGGTTGTACCGCAGAAGATCACAATCCAATTGCAGCTCCACACAGTCGACTTGATGACCAATCGGATCGCGACACATGACCAGAAAACGCAGCGCTCAGCCGTCCAGCCCCCGTCGCTGCCGCGAATGCGGTGCAGTTGCACAGCTACTGAAAACAGCCTTGCCATGCTCGCCGTGTGGTTGCGGAAGAGGGAACGAGCCAGGCCGGTGGACCGGCAACAGGCCGCCGGTGCAGCCTGGCGAGTTCACTGTGGCCGAAAAGCATCAGCACGTCTCCGCCACCTTCGCCTTCCTCGCCGCCTACCGCTGACCCGGACCGCCCCGTGCCAGCGGCACCATCACTCTGGAAAGAACGCCCCCGGCACCAGGACCGGGTCCGTCCGGCCGACCGCGCACCTCAGGGGGAAGGTTCAGAACGCGGCGCAGACAACTCGGTGAAGGCACCCTCCCCCGCGCCAATGCCCGGTGCACACGCCCCACCCTCGGGTGATCGCCTATGCTGATCGGCCGCACCGGGCCGGTGCGGCTGGCCGGATGACCGGGGGATGGATGTGAGGGTGCGCGCGCCACGCTGTGTGCTCGCGGCTGCGGTCGCCATGGCCGCCTGCTCCGGCCCGATCCACGAGGACCGCAACCGTCAGTACGTCCAGCAGCGGACGGCTGCGCAGTGTGCCGAGGAGATCGGGCGTCTGAACGAGGCCCGGTTCGAGGATTCGGTCCGTGCCGCAGAGGAACGGAGTCTCGGCGTCGCCCACCTCACCGCCTTCGCCGTGGATGCGTCCTGCGGTGACGCCATCGATGCCGCCAGCAGACGCTGCTTGCGTGAGGCCGAGCAGGTAAGGGCGGACAGGCAGCCCGAGGACCCCGCCGTGACCGAACAGCCGCCGCGCGACAAGGCGCTGGACGATTCCGACCCCGACGAGCTCCTCGCCGAGGTGCACGGATTCTCGACCGAGTGCGGCTGGGCGGTCCTCGACGTGCTCACTGGTCGACGGGCGCACCCGTTGACCCGGCCATAGCCCACAGCCCTCGGATTTGGACCATGCGCGGGTACTCGTTCCATGGCTCGGCCACAGTCCGCAGTCCGCTCATGACACCGCCTCGGGCATCTCCAGCGGCACAGAGGAGAGGGCAACGACGTCCGCCGAAGGCGCCCGAGGCAGCAACCGCGGCACCCTGGTCGCCACGAAGACAGCGCCGCCTTCCTCCCCCTGGCTGGGCAGCTCTGGCACGCGGCACCCTGCACCCTGCACCCTGCACCCAGGCAGAAGGAAGCGTGGACGAATGGTCCCGGGAAGAACCGCGCACAGCCGTCACGGTCCGGCGCGTTGCCCGTGTCGCAAGCACCCAACCTGCTTCACCCTCGTTTCACCAGGCCGCTACCTCGGTGCTGGAACACCGGGCACGGACACGACGCACAGTTGTCCGCCAGCGACTCCTGACCGACATGGAGAAGTGAACGTCAATGAGCTCTCTGCCATTGGCCGGTCAAGGCTGCAGCCGGAGTCGGCGGGCATCTGCGGCCTCGCTGACAGCCGACCACACAGGTGCCAGCCACAGCTCGAGTGTCGCGGCAGAGGGCAGGCCCGCAGGCAGGTTGTCGTGCAGGCGAGCGGTCTCCGGTTCCAGTTCCCGGCAGCGGACGACAATCTCCGATTCCGCCCCGTCCCGGTGAGCTTCCGAGACGCTTCGGAGGAACATGACGTTGGCAGCGACCAGCCAACTCTGCTGGTTCATACCCGGCACGCCTGAGGAACCACTGTTCCCGCTGGCAACCGCCCAAGGGTCAGGAGCCAGGAACCGTACCGACCCCACGCCGGTGAAGGACGCCGCGGCCGTGCACATCGAGCAGGGTTCCTGCGTGCTCCACAGGGTCAGGCTGGACATCTCCCACTCCGTGCGAGCCACCCCCAGGGCGTTCATCTCGGCGTGTGCCAGCGGTGTCCCACGCAGCGGGCCTGCCCAGGGACCATCGTCGTACGCGCAGTTGCGTCCCTGTGCCAGAACGGACCCGGCCGAGTCCGTCAGTACCGCCCCGACGGCCAGACCTCCCGCTTTCAGCGCCTCGTACGCCAACGCCAGACAACGCCTGACAGCCTCAGGTGCCGTCGCCCACTCCGCATCGAAGGTCTCCATGCGGCACTCTCCCACGACGCCAGGACTGCACGGCAACTGCGAGGTTGAGGAAGCACCCGGGACGTCGGTCAGCGCCTGCACCTGGGAACCGGCGCGACGCGGCGTTCCCGCGGCCTGCCTCGGGTCAACGCCCCGGCAGGCGGCCTCGGCCAGATCCCGCTTCGGTGTCCAGGAACCGGGCCAGCGCCGCATCGATCCAGCCGGGCTGTGTCTCCTCCCCGAACGGGACCAGGGCGTGGCTGTGCTCCAAGTACACGAGCAGCGCCTGGAAGCTGAGCTCCATGCGGGCGCCTCCGCGCACGCCACGGACCTGTAACTGCACCGTCGGAGGCCGGTCGGGCTCCAGGACCGGCCACACCGTCACCGCCCCGGTTTCCACCACCTCACCGAGGCCGGCCGTCAGTACTTCACGCGGGACGATCAGGCGCAGGGCCGGGCAGACGGAACGTGCGCTGAGTGAGACCACGAGCGGATCCTCGGCGTGGTAGCGCAGGACGATGTCGCAGGGTCTGCCCGTGTCCCCTGGCAGGGCGACGAATCCCCGTGCAACGGCCTCGAGTGTCCTGTCCCCGCCCCGGCTCATGTCAGCCCCTCCGCCTCATCCTATTCACTTGGCACATGCCAGCGATCCTGTCCGGATCAAGCTAGCCACTGGGCCGAACAGGAGAGGCCTCAACGGGCTGGGACGACGCGAAGGCGCACGTGACAAGTTCGATGATTCGCACACCCATTCCGGCGATTCCTGTGGAAGCACGAGCTCCAGTGGCTCGCTCAGGTCTGCACGAAGCGGACCGCGGACCGTGTGCATCCAGCTGAGGATCGACGTACCGTCGCGCTCGGAACCGTCGCCTCGTAGCTGAACCCCGTAGGCACAAGAAGCGCGGCGCTACGCTCGCCACGGTCCACACCGCATCGGAGAGCTGATGACGAACGGCATCGCCTGGATAGGCGCGCACCACTCCACCCCCAAGACCGCCGCACTGTCGGGGATGCTCGGCGGCATCTCGCTCACTGTGGCGCGAGGCCTGGAGCCGGACGATTTCCTCATGGCGCTGGGGGCAGATCCCGACGACTTGGACGCGCGGATTCCGTTCAGGGAACTGGCTGTTCCGGCGGGGCGGCCGGGCGGGCCTTCGCCTCGGGTGAACCCGGTCATGTATGGGGCCTGCGGCGAATGGGTGTATGTGCTCGAGGACTGGGGCATGGCGTCGTGGTCCACCGGCTTCCGCAAGCTCGAGGCCATGCGGCCGCGCCCGGGAGACGAAGTCGTCGCCGTCTCCGAGAACCGCTTCAGCCCGGCCGCGCGGGTCCTGCACGTACCCGGTGACGAGCAGGTGCGGCAGGCGGAGTTCGGGGCGACCACCGGCGAGGATTCAGCCCTCGATGCGGCTCTGCGTGCCGCGGGGGCCATCTTCCCCGCGATCGCGGACGTCGGTGAAGCCGCCGTGGTCGCGTACTACGAAGAGCACGGGCCGCGGTTGCCCGAGGCGGTGTTCACCGCCGTCGGCGACTACTGCGGCCTGTCCGTCGACGAGACCACGGTCAAGGCCGGCGGCCTTCCCGGAGCGGTCATCCCCATGCCCTGACTGTCCCGGCGGACAGCACCTGCCTCCACCCGCCGTCCGGGAGGCCGGGCTTGCAGGGGCCTTCTACTGTGCCGTCAGCTTGCAGATGACGGGCCGGCCTCCGCCTACCGAGTACGTGCAGGTGCCGCTGCCATTCATGCGGGTGGCTGAGGAATGACAGCGCGGATGCTCCGACGACGAAGATGGCCCCGGATGGCCCGGGACGAACAGGCGCGGTCGGCCAGGACGGCGTCCGGCCGGGTTCTCGGCCTGCCGGGTCTGCTTCGCGGAAACCGGATGTCGGCCATGAGGGGTGATCCGCCCGTCGCCGACCGCGGACCTGCCGCGCGATCCGCAGCCATCTTCGTCGATCAGGCACTCCACGGGGCCCCACTCTCATCTGGGTACGCGGGTGATGGGCGGGAGGGTGTAGGTGCCGTCGAAGACTGCCGGGCGGGGCTGATACATGCGCAGGATGGGACGGAAGCGGCCGGGCGGGGTGGGCAGCCAGTTGGCGGCGGCTTCGGGATCAGTGGGGCGCTGCGGCCGGAGGTGCAGGGTCAGGGAGCCATCGGGGTCGTGGTGCAGGTGCGGGGTGCGATCGCCGATGGAGTAGCGGTCGATGGAGTTGTCGATGAGGTAGTAGTCGGGCAGGTCGTACATCGTGATCGACCAGAAGGCGTCCACGGGCGGGGGCGCGGTGAAGGTCAGGGTGTAGGTCTGGGTGCCGTCCAGGGGGCGGCCGTCGCCGTCGTTCCAGGTCATGGCGTAGGCGGCTTCATAGGCGTGGTTACCCCACAGTCCAGCGCGGGCGGAGGCGGCACGCACGATGCGGGCGGCGTCCCTGTCCTCGATCACCCACCGGGGGGGTGTTCAGGGCGCCGGTCTCGAAGAAGTCGAGGTTGTAGTCGAAGGCGTGGTAGGTCAGCTTCCACCCGTTCTGCTCGGGACTGCCGCTGTGGGTGGTCGCGTACTCCACTCTTTCCTTGCCCAGTCGGTGGCCGGACGTGAGTGCCTGGGTCGTCTCGGTGGAGGCGGCGGCGTAGGGGGTGGTCTCGTCCAGGAGACCGAGGGGGGCGAACCTCTCCTGGTAGGCCCGGTCGGGGGCAGAGGGCGGGAAGGCCCGCATCCAGGTGCGCAGCTTCTCGAAGAACAGCAACTCGCTGCCGTCAACGCCGTCCTGCGGAGCGGGAAGCCCCGCGGGCGGCGACGTGGCGGGGTCGAGGGGTTCGAGCGTGGTGCCCTGCTGCAGGGCTTGGACGGCGGCCAGGTCGCCGGGGCCGTCACAGGCCCACCGCCCGACGATCGTGGCCACGGCGGTGGGCGCCGCGATCCGGGTGACGCCTGCCGGGACCTCGCCGCTCCAGCCGGCCCCGGTCAGCAGATAGCTCCCGGCGGCGGTGCCGGTGGCGCGTCGGCCGACGTAGGCGAAGTTGTTCGTCCATGCGTCGACGAACTGGAGCACGTAGTAGCGCCCGTCGGTGTCAGGAACGCGCAGCATGAGCGGGCCACCGCTCAGGTCGATCTGGGCGATGGAGTACACGGTGTCGTTGTTGACGCTGACGAAGGTGTCCTTCGGTCCGGCCAGACCAATGGCGTGGCTGAACCCGTTGAACGGGCTCGCCTGCAGCGAGCCCATTCCTTCACGAGTGAAACGGTCGACCTCGTTCAGGTTGAACACCATCGGAAAGCCGTAGACGTACGCCTCCGCCGCCAGCGCCTCTAGATCCGACACCTCACACCGCCCTCCTCCGAAAAGACCGGACAGCCAGCCTCTCCCCGGGCCTCCCATCTCGCCACCGGGATGCCCCGACGGTGCTTCCCGTGTCCCGACGCGGTCCTCGGCCGGCATGTGAGCCCCGGCCCGGAGGGGGTGTGTGCACTCCCCCGGCCTGTCGATGGCCGCGTCGGCCGAGGTCGATGTCGTCGTGCACAGCGGCGGCGGACACGGATCCCTCCCGGAGAAGACGGTCGACCCGATCCTGACCGCGGCGCACATCGTGACGCGTCTGCAGGGCGTCGTCTCGCGGGAGATCGCATCTAAGGACTCCGGTGTCCTCATGGTCGGCCGGTTCCAGGCGGGCACGAAGCACAACAACATCCCACCCCAGGCCCGGCTCGCCCTCACCCTGCGCAGTCATGTCCCCCCCGTCCAGGACACCATGGTGGCGGCGATCCGGCGTATCGCGGAGGACGAATGCGTCATCCTGGGCATCGGCCCTCACGATGACCTCGAGGCGCCAAATGCAGCATGCCTGCAAGCGCGTAGCGAGGAACCGGCCCTGGCAAGGACACGCACCGCTTCGACCCCCCAGTGCCGGTCGAGGACACCGTCGAGTTCAGGTTCGACAACTCGCCGTCACCGCCGTAGACCGACGCCACGTGGTGTGCAGGTCCTCGATCCATCGGGTCGTGATCGTGTACTGCAAGAGCAAGGCGGTCTGTTGACAACCGTTTCACGACAGGCCGCCGGCACGTCCGATGAAGCCGCGCGACCCGAAGCTCGCGCGGTTCCGTCGGAGTTGGACCGGTCCCGGGGCGGCGCCGGTACCATCCGGACCAGTGCGGCGGCACTGCCGGCCGGGAGAGAGGGTACGCGTGGTGCGGGACTGCTGGTTCTGCGGGAACGCCACGACCGCGTCGTGGCACGACCGCGTCATGGGGTTGCATCAGGGCGCCGACACGACCATGACCCGATGGATCGTGGTCCTGCGCACCACGTGGCGCCGGAAAGTCGTCCATGTGCCCCGTTGCGCCCGCTGTCACACCGGGCACCAGATCGAACTGACCACGGCGGTGCTCTCTCTGGCCGCGCTGATCGCCTACGCAGCCAGTGGTCAGCTGGACCGGTTCATCGGCGTTCTGCCGGCCTCGGCCGGAGCGCGGACGGCCGCGGGGATCTGGGCGTTCGTGGCGTGCCTGCCGGGACTCACCTGGCTCGCCATCAGGCAGGGTCGACTGCCCTCGCGGCGGCTGGCACCCCGTCGCCTGAGCCACGCCCGCCACCATCCGGAGTTCGTACGGCTCCTGGAGGAGGGCTGGAAGCCCAGACCGGGCCCCTTCCCCTACTGGGGAAACCCGCCGAACCTCCAGCACCCTCCGCAGCCGGGCAGATTCCGGCGCTTCGCCGGACGCGCCATGGCCCTGGCCGGGACAGGCTGCGCGATCGCGGTCGCCGTCGCCTACTTCCAGGGCTACGAGGAACTGGCCGGAGGTCTCATCGCGGCGACGGCCGGACTGTTCGCCCTGTCCTCGAAGCTCAAACCCGAGCAGTGAGCGCCGCCCGAGCCGAGGCCGGTGGCGGAACGCTGCACCTCGCCGCGCGATCGCCTGCCTGTTCGTGACGCGGGCGCCGTTCAGTGCAGTGGGAGTTGGTGGAGTTGTCTGTCGAATGCGGGCAGGGGGCCCGCGTCGCGGAGCCGGCGGGTGAGGGCGGGGTCGGCCAGGTGCATACGGCCGATCCCGGCGAGGTCGAACTCTCCGCACGCCAGCCGGCGGAGGAGTTCGGGGATGTTGTCGTGCGTACCGGAGTGTCCTTGGCCCATGCTTTCCTGCAGGGTGGCGCCGAGGCCGACGCTGCCGACGGCCATGGCCGGCACGCCGGTCAGGTGTTTCGCCCAGCCGGCCAGTGAGCGGGGCGATCCTTCAAATGCGGGCGCGTCGAATCTGCGGACGCTGGCGTCGAGGACGTCCACTCCCGCGTCGACCAAGGCATTGAGGGCGACTGCGAGTTCTTCCGGGGTATCGGCGATGCGGGCCCGGTAGTCCTGCTGCTTGTGCTGGGAGAAGCGGAAGAAGATCGGCATGTGCGGGCCGATCTCCTGCCGGATCGCTCTGACCACCGCGGCCGGGAAGCGGGTCCTGCGCTCGGTGTCGCCGCCCCAGTGGTCGTCGCGCCTGTTGGTGGCCGACCACAGGAACGAGTCCAGAAGGTATCCGTGGCCCCCGTGCAGCGCGATACCGTCGAATCCCGACTGCATCGCGTGGCGGGCGGAGCGGGCGAACGCGGCGATGACCCCGTCGATGTCATCGTCCGTCATGGCGGCCGTGGGCAGCGAGGCACGGTCGATGTAGTCCTTGGGGTAGTACGTGTGCCCGGGGCGTCCCCACAGACCCGAGGGCCGCATGGGGGCGACAGAGGGATCGACCCCGGCCATCGCGCCCCACAAGGGGCCGACATGCCACAGCTGAGGGACGATCTTCCCGCCTGCCGCGTGGACCGCGTCGACGACCGCGCGCCATCCGTCCCGGGCCTCGGCGGTGTGGAGGCGCGGGACGTTCGGGCTGTCCACGGCCGAGGGGTGGTCGATCGCCACGCCCTCGGTGATGATCAGGCCGGTGCCACCCTCGGCGCGCCGCCTGTAGTAGGCAGCGACGTCAGGACCCGGGATGCCGCGCGGGCAGCGCTCCCGCGTCATCGGGGACATGACGATCCGGTTGGGCAGTTCGAGCGACCTGATCTTCAGGGGTGCGAACAGGACGTCCGTGGGTGCCGGGGCGCCGGTGCTCACAGCGGCTTCTCCAGGAAGCTGTAGAAGTCGGGAGTGTGGTCCTCGCGGAGGCGGGTGAGTCTGCGGTAGCTGATCAGCCACCGTCCGTCGACCCTGCGGTACTCCTCGTGGTAGTGACCGTAACCGTGCAGGTGTTCCTCGCGGTCGCCGTTGGTCCACCACAGCTTGTCCTCCATGGCCCAGATCCCACGTGCCGTGAAGTCGGAGGTGAGCTCGATGATCGGCGTGTGCCCGTGATGGACCGTGGTCAGCGGCACCGGGCCGTCCAGCATGGTGCGGATGGCGTCGGCCAGCAGGTCCTTGCCGAGCACGCGGTTGCGCTCACCTGCCGTCGCGGGCTGCTTGTCGGCGGGAAGGCCGCCCCAGGTCTCACTGATGACGTCGTCGGTGTGCAGTGTCGGGTAGATGTGCCATTCCTTGGTGTCCATGCACCGAAGCCGCTCCGCGAAGACCGCCTTGATCTCCTCGATCGCCAGGAGCTGCTCGGCCGCGCTCAAGGTGACCGCCGTACCGGAACCGTCCCGCATCAAAACCCCTCCCAGAAAACCGATCAGACGCTTGATCCAACCCGGTGGGCATGATCGCACCCGTCCGGCGTCTGTACCTTCTTCCGGATCCCGCTGAACGGGACCCGTGATGCGGTCGGCGGCGGCCTCCTCAGCCAGCCGGTGGGCACGATCACACGTGCCGTATCCGGCCGCCCCGGCGACCGTCAGATGCCCGCAAGCACGGGACGGCGACGAGGACGCCGGCCTGCGGGAGGCAGGCCACTCGGGCAGGGAGGCGCTCTCCCAGGCGTCCTGGAGCGCGGCCTTGGCGGCTGAGTCGATGCAGTCGGCCTCGCCGATGCGATCGGGGCGACGTCTGCATTGGGCGTGAGCTCACTGACAGCCCCGATCCGCCAAGTCCTCGCTCAGCCACGGCGGAGATGCCGCAGGCTTCCGGATGGTCAAGGTGTGGGCGAGGCCTCGGTGATTGCCATCCAGTCTCGGATCGTCTCCTGGTGGGAACCCCTCGCCGTACTCGCAGCCACCGCCTCGGCGTCCTCGACGGAACACGGCGTTCCCGCTCGGGTGAGCAGGACGAGTGGCCACGCAGGGCCCGCGCCGACCGGGTCCCCGTCGAAGGCGGCCCAGTCCCAGGGGCCGTCGAACCGCCATGCCCGGCCGACGGCATCGGCGACCTCGTCACCCGCCTGGAGGGATGCGTATGGGCGCATCAACAGTTCGAAGGTGAAGGGAATCCCATCGCCCGGGTGGATGGTGTACCCCGAGCCATCAAGATGGCTCTCGTCCGGGAACTCGCGATACGACAGACCTCGAGGAAGCACGGTCACGGTCCGGGTGGGATGTGGCAGCCAAGCCGTCTCCAGCGGGGGGTCGTGGTGTTCGACATCCGTCACATGCACCACGGTGGGCGGCACGCCGACCCGGCAGACGTCTCCCGCCTTCAGCAGTTCGGGCGGAGGGTCCGTTCGAAACAGCTCCGCCTCCACCTCAGGCGAGCTCCCGCCGCTGTTCACGCCGAGGGCGACGACCCCGTTCCAGCGCGCGAACTCGTTCTCGGTGTCGATCTCCCACCACGGCCATCGCACCGACACGTGATCCCACGTGACACCCTGCACGACCCTGGTAACCGTGAAGGAGCACGCGACCGACAGCACGTCACCGACCCGGAAGTCCCCCTCATCCATCATTCGGCCAGGGTAGTGGGGTCCTCACGGCGGTACACGTGGGGCCTGCCACCGAGTGACCGGCCCGGTCCCGGGGCCACCTACCGTGCACATGGACCAACCAGCGTGCTCAAGGGCCGCCTTTCGCGGGGGGTGACAAACCCCCGGGTGGGGGTTGGGGCCACATTGGGCGCGGGGGGCGGCGCGGGGGACCCCCCCGCGGGGGGCGGGGGGAGCGGGGGGGGGGGGGGGGGGGGGGGGGGGGGGGGGGGGGGGGG
>NZ_JBHYTK010000051.1:18390-45663 GCF_042749255.1 Streptomyces sp. NPDC059524
ACCGCACCCACCCCCCCGCGCTCTCCGCGCCCCCCCCCGCCCCCCACCCACGCGCGCGCGGGGCGTCCCCCCCCCCGCAACAGTTGGCCCGTCGGGCCCTGCCGGTACTCAGCCCTGCGTCGGCGTCGATCGCGGTGGCCGGTCGTAGGTTGCGGCCGACGGTCCTGTCCACCGACTCGACGCCCTTCGGGGTGAGTCGGGCCGAAACACGCAGGGACTCGCCCTCTTACGGTGGGCCAGCCATCGCGCCCAGGCACCAACCAGCGTGGCCCGGATGGACAACTCCCCTGCACGGGTTCGGTCCGACGGTGGCGCCGGCTGCGCGCGGACGGTCAGTTCGCAGGCAGTGACGAGGCAGTATCGGCTTGCTGGGTGGCCGACCAGGTAGCGAGCAGGCGTAGGCCCTCTTCATCCGGTGAGCCGGGTTCCGCGGTGTACACGGTGAGGGTGAGGCCCGGTTCGGCGGCCATCTCCAGCCCTTCGTAGGCAAGGGTGAGTTCACCGATGGCGTGGTGGTGGAAACGCTTGGTGCCGGTGCCGTGGTGGCGGACGTTGTGGGCGCCCCAGCGGGTGCGGAACTCGTCGCTGCGGGTGGAGAGTTCACCGACGAGGTCGTGCAGGTCCTTGTCGTGCGGGTTGCGGCCGGCTTCGGTGCGCAGGATCGACACGGCGACGTCGGCGGCTTGGTCCCAGTCGGGGTAGAAGCGGCGGGAGGCGGGGTCGAGGAAGTTGAAGCGGGCCAGGTTGGCCTTGTTGTGCTCGGTGGCGTAGACGTCGTCGTAGAAGGCGCGGGCGAGCTGGTTGGTGGCGAGCAGGTCCATGCGGCCGTTGCGGACGAAGGCCGGGCCGGCCGTGACGGCGTCCAGGACCCATTGCAGGCTGCGGTGCGGCTTCCACTGCGGGGTGCGGCGTCGGGGGCGGGTGAGCGCGTCGGAGCCGTCGGCCGTGTGGGCGAGGTTCAGCAGGTGGGCGCGTTCGGCGTCGTCGAGCTGGAGGGCGCGGGCGAGGGCTTCCAGGACGGCCGGGGAGGCGCCGGCGAGGTTGCCGCGCTCCAGTTTGGAGTAGTACTCCACGCTCATGTCGGCCAGGGCGGCGACCTCACTGCGGCGCAGGCCGGGGACGCGGCGGCGACTGCCGGAGGGCAGGCCCGCCTGCTCGGGGGTGATCTTGGCTCGTCGCGAGGTCAGGAACTCGCGGACCTCTGCTTGGTTGTCCACACCTTCGACGGTACGTCCCGCTCACGGCCGAAGGGATGTACTGGCAGTACACCCTTTGTCCGTGCCTCGCTGCGCGCGCCAAGAGGGGGTTACCTGGATGACGTGGCGTTTTCCCGCCCGGTCCCGGACCGGACGGACGAGTACCCACCGGCCCTGCACCCGGCGACGCCGCCCGCTCTGGCTCGCCCCCCTGGTACGTGAAGGAACCCCTCCCATGCGCGGCGCAATGATCTACGCTCCTGGCGACATCCGCTTCGAGACGCTCGACGACCCCAAGATCCTCAACCCCACCGACGCGATCATCCGCACGGCCGTGACCTGCGTGTGCGGCTCGGACCTGTGGCCCTACCGCGGCGCCGAGCCGACGGACGAGCCACATCCGATGGGGCACGAGTACGTCGGTTTCGTCGAGGAGGTCGGTTCCGAGGTCACCTCCGTCAAGCCTGGCCAGTTCGTGGTCGGCTCGTTCGCAACCTCGGACAACACCTGCCCGAACTGCCGGAACGGCTTCCAGTCCAACTGTCTGCACCGCGAGTTCATGTCGACCTGCCAGGCCGACTACGTACGCATCCCCAACGCACACGGCACCCTGGTCGCCACCGACGAGGTGCCCGGCGAGGAACTGTGGCCCGGTCTACTCGCCGTCTCCGATGTGATGGGCACCGGCTGGTGGGCGGCAGACGCGGCCGAGGTGCGGCCCGGCTCGACCGTCGTGGTCGTCGGTGACGGCGCGGTCGGCCTGTGCGCGGTGATCGCCGCGAAGAAGATGGGCGCGGAGCGCATCATCGCCATGTCCCGGCATGAGAGCCGGCAGAACCTGGCCCGCGAGTTCGGCGCGACCGACATCGTCGCCGAGCGCGGCGAGGAGGGCGTCGAGAAGATCAAGGAGCTGACCGGCGGGATCGGCGCCGACAGCATCCTGGAGTGCGTCGGCACCGCCCAGTCCATGCAGCAGGCCCTGCACTCGTCCCGGCCCGGCGGCAACGTCGGCTTCGTCGGCGTCCCGCACGGCGTCGCCGTCGACGGACAGGAACTGTTCTTCTCCCACGTCGGCCTGCGCGGCGGCCCCGCCCCCGTACGCCGCTACCTGCCCGACCTCATCGAACGCGTCCTGACCGGCGCCATCGACCCTGGCCGGGTCTTCGACCTCACTCTGCCCCTGGACCAGGTCGCCGACGGCTACAAGGCCATGGACGAGCGGCGCGCCATCAAGACCCTTCTCAAGCCCTGACCTCCCGCTCCACGACCGAACAAGGAGCACTCGTGCACATCGGCCTGTGCCGGCGCCGCGGCGGCCCCGTCCAGGTCATCCGGCCCGGCGACCGCGTCCTGTTCGAGGCCGGCGAGGAGAAATGGGACGGCGCCGCCCCTGATCGACTGATGGTCCACCTCGCCATCGACGAAGGCGACGACGACCACGCCGTCGTGCACTGGCTCACTCCCGTCACCGACGAGGAACACACCGCCACCCCGCCCTCCGTCTGAACCCGACGTGCCACGTCCTTCCGCCCGTCAACCACCCCGTTTCCGGAGGCGGTCCCGATGTCCGATGCGGCCCGCCCCACCCCACGTCGTCGAGGAGAACCATCGTGACCACCTTCGCTCTCGTCGGCGCCGGCCCCGGCTTGGGCCTGGCGACCGCCCGCCGCTGCGGGACAGCAGGCCATCGAGTGGCCCTCCTCTCGCGCAGCACCCGGCACCAGGACAACCTGGTGTACGAGCTGGCCAGGGAAGACATCGACGCCCGCGGCTTCACCGCCGACGTCCTCGACCCCGCCTCCCTCACCACAGCCCTGCACGAGGCCGCGGACACCTTGGGGCCCGTCGAGATCCTGCAGTTCAGCCCCGTACCGCGGGCCGACTTCATGAAGCCGGTCCTGGACACCACCGCCGCCGATCTGGACGACCCGCTCGCGTTCTCCGTCAAGGGACCGCTAACCTGCGTGAACGCGGTCCTGCCCGGCATGCGGGAGCTGGGGCGGGGCAGTCTGCTGTTCGTCAACGGCGGCAGCGCCGTACGCCCGAAGGCCGGCGTGGCCGGTACCTCGATCGCGTTCGCCGCCGAGAGCGCGTACGCGCAGATGCTCCACACCGCCCTCGCGCCGGAGAACATCCACGTCGCGCAGCTCATCGTGCCCGGGGCGATCAGCCCCGAATCCGCGACCTCCAGCCCGGAGAAGCTGGCCGAGCTGCTGTACGGCCTGCACACCGACCGCAAAGGTTTCCGCCACTTCGCCGAGCCCATGCCCGACCCGCAGGACGGCACCCCATGAGCACCTTCGCCCTCCGCCGCGCCCTGACCACCACCGTCACCGTCGGCGTGCTGGTCCTGGCCGCGACCGCCTGCTCCGACGACTCGTCCGCCGAGCAGACCCCCTCCACCACCTCCGCCGCGTCGTCCGCCCCCGGCTCCACACCGGCTTCGACGTCGGCGAGCCCGACCGGATCAGACAGGAGCACCCCGATGGACATCCGCGTCACCATCGACGGCCAAGAGGTCGAGGCGACCTTGAACGACAGCCCCGCCGCCCACGACCTGGCCTCCCTGCTCCCGCTCACCCTGGACCTGGCGGACTTCCACGGGACCGAGCGGATCGCCGACCCGCCCAGGAAGCTGACCACCGAGAACGCGCCCGAACCGCAGGCGCCGAGGACCGGTGACCTCACCTACTACTCCCCCTGGGGCAACCTCGCCATCTTCTACAAGGACGGCCCCTCCGCCTCCTCCGACCTCCTGGTCCTCGGCCACATCGACGCCGACGCCGACCAGCTCGCCGGCGCCGACCGGATCACCCTCAAGGCCGCCTCCTGACCTCCCCCAGCATCGCCCCTCCTCGTACGGGAAGAAGTTTTCGCATGCCCTCCGCCACCGGGCCCGCCCCCGGCAAGCTGCCCTTCGTCGTCTGGGTGCTCGCCGCCGGCACGTTCCTGATGGGCACCACCGAGTTCGTCATCGCCGGGCTGCTGCCCGAGATGGCCGCCGACCTGAACGTCAGCGTGTCCCACGCCGGCCTCCTGATCACCGCATTCGCCGTCGGGATGATCGTCGGCGGGCCCACGATGGCCATGGCCACCCTGCGCCTGCCCCAGCGCCACACCCTCATCGGCGCCCTCGCCGTCTTCGCCCTCGGCCACGCCGTCGCCGCGCTCAGCACCTCCTTCACCATCGTGCTCACCGCCCGCGTGGTGACCGCCCTGGCCACCGGCGCGTTCTGGGCCGTCGGCTTCGTCATCGCCACCACTGCCGCCGGGACCGCCCGGTCCACCCGGGCGGTCGGCGTCATGATGGGCGGCCTCACGCTGGCCAATGTCGTCGGCGTGCCGATCGGCTCGTTCGTCGGCCACTACACCGGCTGGCGCGGCCCGTTCTGGGCACTCGCCGTCCTCGCCGCCCTGGCCGCCGCGCTCGTCGGCCGGTTCATCCCTCGTACCGAGCAGCGGGCCGACGTCTCGGTGCGCGCCGAGGTCCGGGCCCTGAAGCAGGGACGGCTGTGGCTGGCGCTCGCCGCCGCGGTACTGATCATGGGCGGGGTCCTGGCGACGTACACGTACATCACCCCGCTGCTGACCGACCGGGCGGGCATCCCGGCCGGTGCCGTACCGCTGGTGCTGATCGCCTTCGGTATCGGGGCGCTGGGCGGCACCGCGATCGGCGGCCGGCTCGGCGACCGCCGCCCGATGGTCACCACGATCACCGCGGCAACGGCCACGTCCCTCATCCTGCTGGCTCTCGTCCCCGCCTCGAACAGCCCGGTGGCCGCCGTGGTCCTGGTCTTCGGCATGGCCCTGGCGGGGTTCACCGTCAACCCGGTCGTCACCTCCCTCGCCGTCCGCTTCGCCGGTGATGCCCCCACCCTCACCTCGGCGATGACCACCTCCGGCTACAACACCGGCATCGCCGCCGGTTCCCTCGTCGCCGGGCAGGCCCTGGACTCCTCGCTCGGTCTGACCGGACCGGCCCTGGTCGGCGCGATCTTCGCCGCGCTCACCCTGCTGCCGCTGATCGCCCTCGCGCTGCGCGGCACCACCGGCCCTTCGCGGACCGTCGCACATCACACCCCTGACACACACGAACCGCAGACCGTGGGCACCACCGCAACAACCGCGCATTGAACTCCACTGCCGTACACATGCGTTGGGAGCCGGCGTCATGAACCCCGTTTATGACTTCGCCGGCCAGGTCGCCTTTGTCACCGGCGCCTCCTCGGATGGACGGTGGACTCGCCGGGCCGGTGGACCTCTAGATCGGCCTTCTCCAGACGAGCACGGCGACGGTGCCCGCGAGGATGACCGCGGTGAGGGCGAAGGGGACCGGGATCAGGGGGTCGATCATGACCAGGATGCCGGCCAGGGGCAGGATGGTGTTGACGACGCGGTCGGCGTGCGGCCTGATCGCCAGGGCCCAGATGCCGAGGACGAACACTGCCAGGGGGATCGTGTAGGCGAGCGATGCCCAGGGCTGGTGGAGTTCGCTGTGCCCGGTGAGCACATCGATTTCGACTTCGATGCCCGCGGAGAACGCGCCCGCGGCGGCGAAGATGAAGAAGTGCCCGTACCCGTAGGCCAGAGAGCTGGAAAAGCTTGAGATGGCGCGGTGGTGCGGCGGCCAGAAGTAGATCCACCACAGGGCGGCGGTGGCAACCAGCGTCAGTGCGGCGACGCCGATCAGAGGCGTGAGGTGGTCGGTCTCGTGGAGAGCCTCGATGATCGCGTTGGCCGACGCGAGCAGGCTCTCACCGAGCAGGATGAGGGTGAACAGGCCGTAGCGCTCGGTGATGTGGTGCGGGTGCCACGGGGTGGAGCCGGTGCGCTCGGCGACGATCGGCACAGCGAGTTCGGCGGCCACGAGGACGACGAGGGCGACGAAGAACGCCGATTCCGGCAGCAGCAGGGAGGCCAGCCACAGTAGTTGGACGCCGGTGATGCCGCCGGCGTAGATGAGCGTGGCGCGCCGTGCCTGCCCGGCGGAGCGGGAGGCACGCAGCCACTGGGCGACCAGGGCCAGGCGCATGACGACGTAGGCGAGGATCAGTACCGAGTAGTTGTGGTCCTCGAAGGCCGGTTTGATGCCGGAGGCGAGGACGAGCACGCCGCCCATCTGCACGATGGTGAGCACTCGGTAGAGCCAGTCGTCGGTGGCGAAGGAGGTGGCGAACCAGGTGAAGTTCATCCAGGCCCACCAGATCCCGAAGAACACGATCCCGTAGTTGAGGAGCCCTTCGAGGACGTGCCCGTCCGTGAGGGCGTGGTGGAGCGACGCTGCGGCGTTGCTGACGGCGACGACGAAGACGAGGTCGAAGAACAGTTCGAGGGTGGAGGCGGTGCGGCCCTCCTCGTCGGGATCGCGCGGCCGCATGGGGACGAGCCGGAAGCGGGATGCGGTGGTCATGACGGGGATGCCTCCGTGTCCTGGTCATGGGAGGCCCGGGACCAGGGGGTGGGGTGCCCGGTTGAAACGACGGGCATCAGGGCGAGCACGGTCGCGGACGCGGCCACGGCGGCGATGATAGGACCGCTCGCAGCGTCGCCCCGCTTGCGCTGGTGATGGCGTTCTGAACAGGCCATGCGGCGGTCCGGGCGTTACCTGCCCCGGACCGCCGCAGGCATCCGGTGCCTCACCCCTCGGGGACCACCTCCAGGGTGTTGCGGCGTACGGGCTCGGTCGACATCGTCACCGAATACTCGCTGTCCGCGTACTTCTCCAGGTAGGAGGCGTCGACGGCCTGGTTGGTCTCCTCGTCGTCGGGGTCGACGGGTACGAAGCGCACGCTCTTCTCGACTCCGCCGGCGGAGATGCGTCCGCGGCCGGTCTTGAGCGCGGGTCCGTACCACTTGCCCTGGGTGCCGTTGTAGGAGCGGATGAAGATCCGGTTCCCGACGGGCACGGACCAGATGTCCACGGATTTCGGGGTGGTGCCATCGGGCAGGGTGGCTCCGACGGTGAAGTAGCTCTCGGCGTTGATACGGTCCAGTTCGTCCTGTGTCCAGGTGCTCATCTCGTCATCCTTTCTCGGGTTCTCTCACGGTGCGCTGGTCGTCGTCGCCGTGATCTGAGCGGTGCGCTCCCAGCTCTTGAGACGATCCCCGTAGTGACGGCGCACGTCGTCCAGGCCATGGCCCACGTAGAGGCGCAGCGGCGCGTCGGGCCTACCGGCGATGGACTCGACCGCGCGCGCGGCCGCGTCGAGGTCTCCAGGGGTCCAGTCGTACAGGTCGGGCAGTTGGGCGGCCGCGGGATCGTAGGCTTCGATCGGCGAGGCGGGCGCGACGACCGAGGAGCCGAGCTCGGTCTCGAAGACTCCGGGCTCGATGAGCGTGACGTCGATGCCGAGATGGGCCAACGACCGTGCCAACGACTCGCTGAGCCCTTCGACGGCGAACTTCGACGCGGCGTACGCGTCCATCCGGGGGATCCCGACGAGTCCCGCGCCGGAGGAGAAGGTGATGATGTGGCCGTTTCCGCGCGCCCGCATTCCGGGCAGGATCGCCTGGATGACGGCTGCGGTTCCGACCACGTTGGTCTCGAGCTGGTCGCGCAGCGAGTCGAGGGCGACCTCCTCGACCGTGCCCTGCACGACGAATCCTGCGGCGTTGACGAGGACGTCGATGCAGCCGAACCGCTGCTCGGCGACGGTCACGGCCTGGGCGATGGAAGCCGGATCCGTCACGTCCAGCGGCGCGACCAAGATGCGCTCATGATCGCGGAGCGCCGACCGCGCCCGGTCGGGGGTGCGCATGGTGGCCACGACGTTCCAGCCGGAGTCGGCGAACGTTGTGGCCAGGGCAGCGCCGAATCCGGAGCGTGATCCGGTGATCAATACTGTGCGTGTCATGTGCTTGTCTTGTTCTTTCGGAGCCGGAGGCGGCGGTACGTAGGTGTCCCGCCGCTCTCCCGGGGAAGGAAAACCGTGAACTGTCAGAGCTTGTCGGTGAAGAACGGGCCGAGCTTGCTGACGGCCTCGGCGACCTCCTTCTCGCCGTCGTAGAGCTCCATGTGGTTCGAGCCCTCGACGACGTGGAAGGACTTGTCCTTGCTCGCGGCGCGCGCGAACAGGTCGTCGCTCATCCACTTCGATCCCGCCTCACTGCCCGCGATGACGAGCAGCGGCTGGGTGAGGAATGCCTCGGCCTTGTGGAAGGCGTCGTAGGTGATGATCTGCGACAGGCTGCGCGTAGTCATGAAGCCCGGCGCGTTGGGGTGCTCGCAGCGGGGCGTGTGGTAGTACTCCCACGCCTGGCGCAGCTCCTCGTTCGGCGCGTCTTCCTCGCGCATCGGTGCGAGCGGGAAGGGGTTGTCCTTGCCCTGGACATCGGTGGTACGGGCCTCCGCGCCCATGGCCAGGAGCGGTGCGGCGTCGGCGTCGGCGACGTCGTTCGTCCAGCCGTTGCGGAACATCTGGCCGATGTTGACCAGGCTCACGGTGCCCACGGCCTTGATGCGCGGGTCGTTGATCGCCGCGTTCGCCGTGTAGCCGGCCCCGGCACAGATGCCCATTGCACCGATGCGGCTGCTGTCGACGTAGTCGAGCGTGGTCAGGTAGTCGACCACGGCGCTGACATCCTCGGTGCGGATGTGCGGGTTCTCCAGCTGTCGCGGCTCCCCGGTGCTCGCGCCCTGGAACGAGGCGTCGTAGGCGACGGTCACGAAGCCGTGCTCGGCGAGCTTGCCCGCGTACAGGCCTGCGGCCTGCTCCTTCACGCCGCCGCCCGGGTGGGAGACGACGATCGCCGGGTAGGTCTTCGACGCGTCGAAGCCTTCCGGGAAGTTGATCACCGCGGCGAGGGTGGTGCCGTAGCCGTTGAGGGTCTTGATGCTGATGTTCTCGCTCATGATCTTCCTCGGGTTTCCTGTCGAACGGGTTTCTGGGTGGGCCTGGCTCACAGATGGGTGCCGAAGAATTCCGTCGCGGCTTCGATGGCCTGGCGCGTCGGCTCCGGCCGGTCGTAGAGGTCGTAGTGCGAGGTGTCCTCCACGACGAGGAGCCGCTTGTCCTTCGAGGCGGCGCGGCCGTAGATCTCCTGGCCGTCGCGGTAGGCGCCGAACCCGCCGGGCTTGTCGCCGATCACGACCAGCAGCGGCCGGGTGAGCAACTGCTCGGCGTCGAAGAACGCGTCCCAGCCGATCGCCGTCGCACGACGCGACAACACCGCGCTCGTGGCACCGCCCGCGCTCTGCCCCCGGCCGGTCTTGTAGTAGTCCGTGGCCTCCAGCACGTCGATGTCCGTCAGCCCCGCTTCCCGTCCGGCCTCGACCGAGGGGGGCAGGAGGTCGTCGACCCGCGGATCCGCGCCGCGTGCCTCGGCGGTGCGCTGCGCCGCCATCTGCTCCAGAGCGCCGATCGGGTCGTAGCCGCTGAACGACTCGCGGCTGAGGCGCCCGAAGTTCACGCCGGTGATGCTGGTGACGGCCTTGATCCGGCGGTCGGTCATGGTCGCGTTGATGACGTAGCCGCCACCCCCGCAGACCCCGATCCCGCCGATGCGGTCCGCATCGACGTACGGCAGCGTCACGAGGTGATCGACCGCGACGCGGACGTCCTCCACGCGCTGCGCGGGATCCTCGACCAGACGCGGCTGCCCGCCGCTCTCACCCTGGTAGCTGGCGTCGAAGACCAGCACGACGTAGCCGGCTTCCGCCAGCGCCTTCGCGTACACGTTGCCGGCGGTCTGTTCCTTGCAGCTGCCGATCGGGTGAACGCTCACGATCGCCGGATAGGAGCCGTTCTCGTCGAAATCCGCGGGGAGGTGGAGGATTCCCGCCAGGTCCCAGGCCATCCCCGGGGAACGGAAGCTCACGTGCTCGGTCCGTTCAGTCATGATTCCTCCTGGCTGTGCTGCTCATCGTCGTCCGGGCCGCGGGCCGGTGCCCGTCGGCTCTTCCGACGTCAACAGTGGGCGTCCTCGATCGAAGGGGGAAGGTTGCGACAGAACCCCCCTCAGAGGGGGGTCTGGCAGAACCTGGCCCCTGGCCCCGATCGCCCATAGCGTGAGGTCATGGCACCGAAGGACGAACGCGTACGGGACTTCCTGGCCACCCGCCGCGCGAAGATCACCCCCGACATGGCCGGCATCCCGAAGGGCGGCGGAGCACGCCGCGTCCCCGGCCTGCGCCGGGAGGAAGTCGCGATGCTCGCCGGCGTCTCGGTCGACTACTACACCCGGATCGAGAAGGGCGACCTGACAGGGGTCTCCGACGAGGTCCTCGACGCCCTGGCCCGTGCCCTGCAGCTGACCGAGGACGAGAGCGCCTACCTCTACGACCTCGCCCGCACCGCGCGCCGCCCCTCGCGGGCGAGGAGACAGCCGAAGGCCGCGGCAGGTGTGCCGCAGCAGGTACAGCTGCTCATCGACACGATGAGCGCCACCCCCGTCATCGCCCTGAGCAAGAGGCTCGACGTCCTCGCGTCGAACGCTCTCGGCCGGGCCCTGTTCGACATGGCCTTCACCAGCCCGACCCGCCGCTCGTCAGCCTCCCCGCCGAACCTCGCCTCCGTCGTCTTCCTCGACCCCGCCGCGGCCACGTTCTACGACGACCTCGACGAGGCGGCAGCCGCGTGCGTGCGCATCCTGCGGGCCCAGGCGGGCGCGACACCGCACGACAAGCAGCTGATACAGCTCGTCGGCGAGCTGTCCACGCGAAGCACCGACTTCAGATCCCGCTGGGCCGCTCACGATGTCGGCGTCCACCGCGCGGGCAGGAAGACCCTCCACCACCACCAGGTCGGAGAGCTCATCCTGGGCTTCGAGGAACTGACCCTCGAATCCTCTCCCTCCATCACCCTGTCCGCGTACATTGCCGAGCCCGCCTCGCCCACCGCCGAGCGCCTGCAACTGCTGGCCAGCTGGGCAGCGACGACCGCGGCGTCGCGCCCGTGAATCAGGCTGAGCCGCCCGCCGACGCGGGTCGTCTCGATGCCGCCGGTCTTAAGCAGCACGGTCAGCAGGGCGGGCTTCAGGCGTGGCCAGACGCCGGCCCCGGTCCAACCCCGCAACCAGCGCCAGGCCGTCACGCCTCCCTCGCCAGCAGCCGCTCAGCAGCGATCCACCGCACCTGGTAGCAGTACGCGGAGCGAGCAGCGAAGGGGCCGGGCGGATGCGAGGGTTACGCCATGAACGACTCCCGCTCGCGCGCCTCCCGCTCTTTCGATGAACTCGTCGCGGAAGCCGAAGAGGCCCCTGTTGAGGGCTGGGACTTCTCCTGGCTGGACGGGCGGGCCACCGAGCAGCGCCCCTCATGGGGATATCAGCGGTTGATGAGCGAGCGCCTGGGCCGCGCCCGGGCCGCGCTCGACATCCAGACGGGCGGCGGCGAGGTCCTTGCGGGCGCGGAGAACCTGCCGCCGACGATGGTCGCGACCGAGTCGTGGCCGCCGAACGTCGACAAGGCGACCCGGCTGCTGCACCCGCGGGGCGCGGTCGTGGTCGCCGACGCGGACGAACCGCCGCTGCCGTTCGCCGACGCGGCCTTCGACCTGGTGACCAGCCGTCATCCAGTGACTGTGTGGTGGGACGAGATCGCCCGCGTTCTTGAGCCGGGTGGCACGTACCTGTCCCAACAGGTAGGTCACTCAAGCGTGTTCGAAGTCGTTGAGTTCTTCCTCGGCCCGCAACCCGAGGAGAACCGCCGCGCACGCCACCCCGACGACGCACGGCGCGACGCCGAGACGGCGGGACTGGAGATCGTGGACCTGCGCTTCGAGCGGCTGCGCACCGAGTTCTACGACGTCGGCGCGGTGATCTACTTCCTGCGCAAGGTGATCTGGATGGTTCCCGGGTTCACCGTCGACGCCTACCGCGACCGCTTGCGCGAGCTGCACGAACTCATCACGACGGAAGGTCCATTCCTCGCGCACACGACACGCTTTCTTATAGAGGCACGCAAGCCCTCAAACAGGTGACATTCGCGAATCTGCGGCCTGGCCCGCCGGAGTCGGCCCGGCCAACAGCCTGGGCATGACGATCCGCTTCGACTCCCACCCTCACGACCTGAACAGGACGGGGTCGGACAAGCGGGTGGCAGGTGACGTGACTGCGTCAATAGAGTGACCCGATGGGACTCTTCAAGCGGAACAAGGCGACGTCCGGCGTGCTGCTCGTGTCCGACAGGGGCATCCGGCAGGTAAGGACCTCGTCGTTCGGGATGGAGCTCGTGCAGGAGGTCGCCCGACTTCTCGGTTCTGAGCACATACGGTCCACCAAACTCGGCGAGGAGCTCACCCTCTGGTACGCCGAGGACGGCCCCGGCCAGGCGCGCTCCGGCCCGCCCAACCCCGTGGCCAGCCGGCTCGCGGCCGATCACGGCGCGGCGCCCGTCACCGGTCCCGCCGTCGTCACCGGTCCGCTGCTGTACGGCAGCCCGTACCCGCTGGGCGCCGAGGAGATCACACAGGTCTCGGGGCACCTGAACGGCGCATAGCCGCGGCTCAGCTCAGCCGGCCATGGCCGCCACGATGCGGGGCAGGAGTACGGCGTTGGCGCTGCCGAGCGACACCCTCACCGGCTGCTGCCTGCCCCGCTCGTGGATCGACACCAGGCCGTTCGCGACCTCGATGTCCGCGAGTGAACCCCAAGCGGCATCCATGACGCCGCGCAGTGTGAGCCCGTCACGGTGCACGCGCATCTCGCCGATGGTGAACGACCCGCCGCGCCGGATCAGGTCGAGACGCTCCGCGAGCAACCGGGGCTCCAGGACTCGCTGCGCGAACTCGACCAGAGCCAGCCACCCTTCGGGGGCCTCGGCCCTCTTGCCGCCCTTGCTCCAAGTCAGATTTCCCAGACTGGCCGGTGAGTCCCCGTACCTGCCCACGCCGTATGTGTACGTATTGGTGTACGTGGAGGGAATCAGGAAGCCCAGGTGTTTGGTCCGCGAGACCGGATACCGGACCCACTCGATCTCCTCCCAGGCCAGTGAGTCACGGCCGTACGTGATCCGCCGGCTGTCGGCGACGACGTGCGTCGTCCAGCCGACCAGACTGTCCACGAAGGGGCGTTCGGGGGCCTCCGGGCGCGGGGGGTCGGATCGCGGAGGCGCCGTGCACGGGGGTGCGGATCGCGGAGGCGCCGTGCGCGGGGGTGCCGTACTTGGGGATGCCGTGCGCCGGCCGTTCGCCCCGGCATAGGTCTGCAGCCACGCCGGCACCCCGGCCCGCGGGTAGGCGGCGAGATCGTTGCGGTAGTGCGTGGGGGCGAGCAACTGCCCCTCGGGGAGCCGCTCGTCACCGTAGTCGTACTGGGTGGAGACCTGGGCCTGGCCGCCGGGCCCCTTGGTGACGGCGATCATCAGGCGCAGCCACGGTCCGGCGGGCATGGCGGCCGCGAGGTGGCGCTGGCGGCGTACGAGGAGGGCTATCTGCTCCGGCACCCGTGCCTCCATGGGCTGTTCGTGCTGCCAGAAGCACAGGTCGGCCCTCTCGGCGGAGACGGCGCAGGAGAATGCCGCCACCATGCGTTCCCACTGCTGTGGTCCGCACAGCGCCAACTGGCGGGCGATCTCGTCGGTCAGCGCGGTCACGCGGGCCGCCGTCATCTCCTCGGGCGGGGTGCCGACGACGGTGAAGTCGGCGATCGCGCCCGGCCGCCCGGACTCGGCATCGAGGCGCTCGAACTCCGCCTTGAGGTCATTCATGAACGCCTCTTCAGCGGGCGGACGCCGTACGAAGGCCTCCTCCGCGGTGAACAAGGCGTGGGCCTGTCCGGGCGGGATCGCGGAGGTGACCTCCTTGATGCGCCCCGTGTCGCCGACCATGAACACCGAACGGCCGACGGGCATGTCGAGGAAGGCCATGGGATCGCTGTCGTCGACGTCGACGGGCGCGTAGACGCTCCAGCCCGCGGCGAACCGATCCGCCGCCAGGCCCTGGACCGGATAGTCCAGGCCTCCGGTGGCGATGTGCTCCTGGACCAGGGCGATGGCACGCCGTTCGTCGATGCGTCCGACGGCACCCGGCTGCGGGGCCCTGCCCAGCGGATGGTTCGGGTCCGCCCCGTCCGGGCCCGGGTAGTGGTGGGTGAGCTCGAACCACAGGCGCATCTCGTCGGCGGTCACCGCGTCGGTCCCGGGGCTCACAGCGTCCCACGTGCCTTCGGGGTCGCGGGCGTAGAGCCCGACGGACTCCCCCTGGGAGACGGTCACGTAGTCGCAGCCATGGAGATCTCCGTACGCGGCGACCATGGTGAGCGATGGCGCGGCGGGGCGCTCCTCGCGCGCGACCTCCCTGCCGTACACGCCCATCGCGGCCAGTACATACCGGGGCACCAGCACCACTCCCTCGCAGAGACTGGCCCCGACCGTAGCCCACAGCAACCATCTTGGCGAAGAAGGGAGTTGGGTTACCCGACCGCACGGATCTGACGACCGACCGCGCTGCGCCAGAACGCGGGCAATCGCCTGTGCCTGGTGGCCCGACCTGCCCCGGAGGCGGCTCACGGCAGTGGATCGTGTACTCCTGGCCCGCGAGTCGAGCGCCCGTCCTCTGCAGAGGGCGGCCAGACAAGCCGGAAGACGTCTCCCGAGGCGCCGCCCTTGACGCGCTGCGTGACGAGACCGCCGTCGATGACGGGCCGGACGCGCCGGGCGGCTTTCCGTTACTTGCGGCTGAGGGTTTGGGCGTCCCCGTTGTCAGGATCTCCCACGCTGCGCCGCATCGTCGGTTGCTCCTTCGAGCCGCCGAATTCCCACGGGTTGCCATCGCAGACCGTGATCCACAACTGCTCCGCTTCCTTTTCGTCGGGATACACACCCCACTCGCCGGTGCCGCCGCACTCCGACACCTTGTCGCCGTCGTTGTTGAACTCGGCGAGGTCGGTGACGACGACGGTGCCATCGTCCTTGAAGAGCACGGTCCCGGTATCGCCCTCGGTCCAGGTGCCTACGATGTCGGCCCGCGTCAGCGTCTGCTGCTGCCACATGCACCCCGTGGCCGTCGCCAGCACCGCGACCGCCAAGACCACCCCACGCAACCCCGCAGCGACTCGCCCTCGCTCATCAGGCATGGCTCCCCCTTGAGTACGTCAAACGCTGGTTGCTTCGCGCACCAGACCGTCAAGCGCTCACGCTGCCACGAAAATTGAACATGTTCAACTCTGGTCAGTGTTCTGACAGCACGACTCCCCGATGGCGGGTAGCCAGTGGAAGCCGAGTCCGCCCAGCGCGACCGCCAAGATCATGACCGGTCCCGTGCCGTGCGCATCGCCGGTTGTGGTGGTTCAGGGACGACCCCCTCCCCCGGTGATCGCGATATGGTGATGCAGAGTGTGCAAGTCACATGCAGACAGAGGAGCGGCATGGTTACTCGGGCGACCGACGCGGGGACGAACCAGAGTGTGGAACGAGCCGTATCGGTGCTGCGCGCGCTGGATTCGGGGCGGGCCGAGCTGCGGGTGTCCGACGTCGCCGAACTGACCGGGCTCGGTTCCTCCACGGCGTCGCGGCTGCTGTCCACCCTGGAGCGGCTCGACATGGTCGAGCGGGACCCGGTGAGCAGTCTGTACCGGCTGAGCCTCGGCACGCTGCCGCTCGCCGCGACCGCCGTCAACCGGCATCCCGTCCACCGCGCGGCGCGCATGGTGCTGCAGGAGCTGGCGGCGCGGACCGGGCTCGGCGCGAATGTCGCTGTGCGCCGCGGGGACGTGCTGATGTTCCTGTGCAACTTCGAGGGGACGCGCGCCCCGAAGTCGTACACGCAGGCCGGGCACACCGCGCCGCTGCATGCGACCGGCATCGGCAAGTGCCTGCTGTCCGGGCTGTCCCCCAAGGAGCGGCGCAGGCTGCTGGTGGAACCGCTCGAGGCGCACACGGAGTTCACCACCGTCAGCCACGACCTGCTCGACGAGGAGCTCGCGGCCGTGCGCCGGAGCGGGTACGCCGTGGAGGCCGAGGAACGGGCGCTGGGCCGGGCCTCGCTGGCGGCGCCGGTGCGTGACGCGTCGGGCGAGGTGGTCGCCGCGGTCTCGCTGTGGGGGCCGACCTCCGTGCTCGGCGGGCAGGACGCGCAGGGGGTTCCCGAGGCGCGGACGGCGCTGGCGCGCGAGGTGATCGAGGCGGCGGACGCCGTCAGTCAGGCGCTGGGCGCCGTGTGAGAACGGCCCGGCCGGCCCCTCCGCTGAGGGGTCGGCCGGGCCGTGTGCCTACTCTCCGTACGCCTTGAACGCGACGACGTGGGCGTGCCGGGCGCCGTGCGTCGCGTCCACCCTCAGCCGCAGGGCGCTCGTCCGGACCGGGGTGTCCAGGCGGTGGATGCGGTGGCGGCGGCGGTTGCCGGTCACGGCCAGCAGGGTGTGCCAGATGCCGTCGGGTTCGAGGGCCTGGACGCGGTAGTCGCGGACGAGTTCCGGCATGATCTCGAACGGGGTGCGGTGGCGGTGCAGGTTGTTGAGGTACTCGTCGACGTCGTCGTCGAACACCACGCGCACTTCGGCCAGTTCCCGCTCCCGGTCCCAGTCCAGGCGCAGCCACTCGTCGGCCCGAGCGGGGTCGGTCAGCGGCTGTGAGGACCACATCTGGGGGCCCGCGTAGGGCCGCTGGAAGCCTCCGACGGCCTGTTCGGGGGTGAAGGCGCGGGTGTCGGGGGCGGTCCGGAAGCAGAACGTGTGGCGGCGCAGCCCGCGGGCCTGCCATTCCAGGACCAGCTGGCCCTCCTCCTCGGGGATGTCGTGGTCGACGGCCGCGTCACCGTCGGCCTTGCGGCGCAGGGCGAGGACGCCGTCGACGCGTTCGGGGAGCAGGACCAGCGCGGTGTCGGGGCAGGCCCGGACGATCAGGACGGCGTTGCCGGGGGTGTCCGGGCGGTGGTCGAGGCGGGCGGTGACCCAGTGGGGACCGCCCGGCGGGACGGTCACGGTGGTGGTGGACAGGTGGTCGGCGGGCACGGCGTTCTCGGGGCGGCCCGTGCCCCACAGCTCCACCGTGAGCTCTCGGCCGTCGTCGGGGGCGCCGTGGACGAGCAGGTCGACCGTGTCGAGTGCGGGGTCCACCGGCAGGAGGAGCGCGAGGTCGCGGGTGAGCGGGTACGGCTCGCCGGGCGCGGCCCGCGTCGGCTCGGCGGCGAGGCGGCGCAGGTGGGAGGAGGCACTGACCCGGGCGGAGCGGGCGAGGTCGGCGGGGTCCTCGTCGCGTATGCCGATGACCGAGGCGTCCTGCTTGAGCAGCGTGCGGCGTACCTTCTCGGGGTGCTTGTGCGCCAGCTCTCGCGGGGTCAGGCCTTCGGTGACGCAGAGCGCGGCGGCGGTCCCGGCGGCCTCGCCGAGCGTGGCGCAGGTCGCCATCACGCGGGTGGCGCCGAAGGCGATGTGGGTGGCGGAGATGTTGCGGCCGGCGAACAGCAGGTTGGTGACGTTCGCCGAGTACAGGCTGCGCAGCGGGATGTGGAAGATGCCGTCGGCGTAGCGCTGGCGGGCGCCGGGTTCGTCGGCGTACATGCCCTGGACAGGGTGGAGGTCCACGGACCAGCCGCCGAAGGCGACCCGGTCCTCGAACGGCCGCTGCTCAAGGACGTCCTGCTGGGTGAGGACGTGATCGCCGACGAAGCGCCGGTACTCGCGCTTGCCGGGGATGCTGCCGACCCATTCCAGGGTGAGGTTCGCGGCGTCGGGGAACTCGCCCGAGTTCTTGATGTGGTCCCAGATGCCCATGATGACGGCCTGGAGTTCGTCGCGGATGCGCTCGTTGTCGTGGACGGTGTCGAGCTCGCCGCCCCATTCGATCCACCAGTAGTCGCAGCCGTTGTCGCCGGTGCGCAGGACGCGGTTGCGCAGGATCGGCGTGGTCGACAGGTCCTTGGCGTGGGCGGGCGGTACGAACTTGACCGGGTGGCCCGCGTCCTTGGTGTGGAAGAGGATCGTCGAGCCGAGCAGCGCCTCGTCGGCCTCTTCGGGGGCCCAGGGCTCGTCGTGCTCGGAGCGTGCCTCGCGGCCGGTGCGGTAGCGCGCTCCCGCGAGATGACCGAGCAGGCCGTCGCCGGTGCAGTCGAGGAACTGCCGTGCGTGGAAGGTGATGCGACGCTCCGATCCCATCATCCAGCCGGTACATGAATGCAACTCGCGTGCATCATGTGGGCCTGAGGCGTCCGCCTCGCGGACGTCGGTGTTCAGGTACAGGTCGAGGAGCGGTTCGGCGAGGACCGCGTCGAGGACGACCTGGTCCCAGTAGTACGGGTTGCCCTCGGGGTTGCGGTACTGGTTCTCGGTGTAGAGCTCGCCCATGATGCCGGTCTCCCGCGCCCACCGGTGCACCCCGTGCGCGGTGGCCCCGCACACCCATACGCGCACTTCGCTGCTGGCGTTCCCGCCCAGGACGGGCCGGTTGTGGACCAGGGCGACACGGCGCCCGAGCCGGGCGGCGGCGATGGCCGCGCACGTTCCCGCGAGCCCGCCGCCGATGACGGCGATGTCGTAATGGGCCTCTTCTTCCCGCACGGTGCGGCCTCCTCGGTGTGATGCTGGGATGCGGCCATGAACGTACATCACATGCATATTGTGCAACTACTGTTCAGCCAGTGGGATCTGCTGTAAGTTCGCGCCGCAGCGGAGGGCGCACAGTGGCCGCCGCGTGCCGGACAGAGCCGCGCAGAAGGCAGGGTGAGCAACATGACCGACGAGACGACGCAGTACAGACCACGTCCTCGCGACGCGGAGGGCGCCGCCGGGGACACCGCCGGGGGCGCCGGCGACACGGGCCGGGAGGCCGATCCCGCCGGGCTGCGCAAGGTGATGGTGGCCGCGGGGCTCGGCCACTTCGTCGAGTGGTTCGACTTCGGCATCTACGGCACCCTCGCGGTGATCCTGGCCCACCACTTCTTCCCCTCGGGCAATCCGCAGGCCGAGCTCCTCTCCACCTTCGCCGTGTTCGGCGCCGGTTTCGTGATGCGTCCGCTCGGCGGCCTGTTCTTCGGCTCGCTCGGCGACCGGATAGGACGCCAGCGCACCCTGGCGATCGTCGTCCTCGCCACCTCGGCCTCCACGCTCGCGATGGGCCTGCTGCCCACCCACGCGACGGTGGGCGCACTCGCCCCCGCACTGCTCGTCCTGTGCCGGCTGCTCCAGGGGTTCGCGGCGGGCGGGGAGAGCGCCGGCGCGACCACGCTGCTCGCCGAGTACGCCCCCGAACGCCGTCGCGGCTTCGTCACCTCCTGGATCGACGCCTCCGGCTTCGCCGCGTTCGTCGCGGGCTCCGGCATCGTGCTGCTGCTGTCGGCCGCGCTGCCCGGGGACGCCATGGACCACTGGGGCTGGCGCCTGCCGTTCCTGCTGGCCGCACCGCTCGGCATCGCCGGTGTGTATCTGCGCACGCGTCTGGAGGACAGTCCCGAGTTCCGCAAGCTCAAGAGCGAGGGCAACCAGTCCCGTTCCCCGCTGCGGGAGAGCTTCGCCACCGCCCGCACGGCCATGCTGCTGTGCACCGGGTTCATGCTCGTCAAGGCCGTCGGCCACTGGGCGCTGCAGACCTTCATGCCGGGCTATCTGCAGACCACGCTCGAGTTCAGCCGCGTCCAGGCCTTCGCCATCACCACCGCCGGTCTCTTCGTGGTGGCCGCCGCGGTGCCGTTCATGGGCGCGCTCTCGGACCGGGTCGGCCGCAAGCCGCTGCTGATCACGGGCTGCGCCGGGTTCGTGCTTCTGTCCTGGCCGGCGTTCTGGCTGCTCAGCCGCGGCAATGCCGTCCTCGCCGGGGTCGCGATGATCGTGCTCGGCCTGTGCATCGCCGCCTTCGACGGTGCCATCTCCGCGGCGCTCGCCGAACTCTTCCCCACCCGCGTGCGCTACGGCGCCATGGCCGTCTCCTACAACCTCGCCACGGCCCTGTTCGGCGGCATGACCCCGTACTTCGCGACCTGGCTGATCGGCGCCAGCGGCTACGACCTCTCCCCCGCCTTCTATCTGATGGTCGTCGCCCTCGTCTCCGGCGCCGTCGTGCTCCGAGCCCGCGAGACCGCGCCGCTGCGGCCCGCCGCCTGACCCCCCTGCCCACCCACGCCCCGAAGGAGTCAACCGTGCGCAATGTCGGCGCCCGCGCGTTCACCACGTCGGCCGCGGCCCTCACCGCCGCGCTCACGTTCGCCGCGACCGCTCAGGCCACCACCGCGACGACCGTGGTCGAGAAGGTCCCGTACGCCATGGACTCGTCGAACCAGGCCGCCTGGTGGACCCCCGCGGCCACCTACAAGGGCAACGGCGAGTACACGTACTTCGCGTTCAACGAACCCGGCACGACCGGGACCACGCACCGCCCGGCCGTCGCCCGCCGCGCCCCGGACGGCACCTGGAGCCGGCTCCCGCTGCTCAGGAGCGACGGAACGCAGGCCGAGTACACCGACGACAACGGCCACAACCAGCCCTCCGTCGCCCGCGACGGCAGCGGCCGGCTGCACGTCTTCACCTCCATGCACTGCGACACATGGCGCTACTTCCGCTCCGACGCGGCCGGCGGCGCCCTGACCGATCACGCCGGCGGACTGCCCGACCAGGGCGCCGGCATCACCTACCCCGTGCTGACGACTGCCCCCGACGGGGACCTGTACCTGGCCGCGCGGGTGGGCTGCGGTGCGGACCAGCGTCCCGGCAAGCTCTACCACTGGGACAACGCCACGGCGACGTGGAGCGTGATCGCCACGTTCGGCTCCGCCCTGAACCGTTCCGTCTACCCCGACGACCTCCAGGTCGACGCCGCCGGTCGCGTCCATCTCCTGTACGAGTGGTCGAAGGCCCCCGCGTCCGGCTTCCGCCACCAGCTCTCGTATCTCCGCTACGACCCGGCCACCGGGGAGTTCACCGACCACACCGGGGCCGCCCTCGCCGTCCCGACCACACCGGACACCTCGGACGTCCTCCAGGGCCTGACCGCCGGCGAGGAGTGGAGCACCGACAACACCGGGTACACCGGGCCCGCCGTGCAGAGCGCCAAGCTGACCCTCGACGGCTCGACGCCCAAGGTCGCCTTCCGCTACCGCTCGGCCGACAGCGCGGGCGACTTCCGGGTGTACTACGCCTACCCGAGCGGTGCCGGCTGGGCGCGGCAGACCGTGTACGCGGGCGGGCAGACCGCCGCCGCGATCGGCATCACCTGGGACGGGACGGAGGGCAAGCGCGTCTACTACGTGACCGCCGCGGGCGCCGACCGCGTCTTCGTGGCGACCGAGGCGGGCGGCGCCTGGACGTCGTCGTCACCCACGCCGGGCCTGACGGCGGACCGGCTCGCGGTGCGCCGGGACGCCGACGGGCAGGACGTGCTCTATCTGCCGGACACCGCCCACAACTCCCTCTACTACGCCCGCCGTTGAGGCCGGACCCGGTCCCGGGCGAGGCCGCCTCAGGTCGCGGGCTGCCGGCTCGCCAGATACTCCTCCAGGCCCTCGCCCGTGAGCGGGTAGTAGTCGGACAGGATCCCGCCCTCGTCGAGCCGGCGACGGGCGAACGCCTCGCGGTCCTGGTGCAGCAGCGCGTCGTCGGCCAGCGGGATCGCGCTGTGCTGCGGCACCACGACCGCGCCGTCCTCGTCGGCCACGATGAGATCGCCCGGGGTGACCAGCGTGCCGCCCACCCCGACCGGCACGTTGAACGCCGCGGGGAACAGCTCGGTCTGCGAGGCGTAGTGCGGTGTGACGCCCGTGCACCAGATCGGCACCCCGAGGGCCCTGACCCGGGCCGCGTCCCGCACCCGCCCGTCGACCACGATGCCCGCGCCGCCGCGCAGCTTGAAGTAGCGCACCAGCATGTCGCCGAGGCAGCCGGTGAAGTGGCTGCCGTGGGCGGACACCACCAGCACGTCGCCGGGCCGGATGGACTCGAGAACGCCCCACAGCGCCGTGTCGCGCTCGGCGTCCTCCTGCTCCGCCCCGTTGAACACGTCCTCCCGGCGCGGCAGGAACTGCAGGGTCACGGCGCCGCCGGTGACCTTGACGTCCGGCTCGCGGTGCAGCGGCACGGGGCCGTCGATGAAGGTCCGGGTGATGCCCATCTGATGCAGCTTCGCGCAGGCCGTCGCCGCGCTCACGTCCTCGAGCGCCTCCACCATGCGCGCGGTCGGCCGTGCGTAGGGCGCGGTGTGCACCGGCGCCCTCATCGACTCGTAGATCCGGGTCTCCCCCGTCGACGGCGTTCCTCGATCCCTGCTCGGGTTCATTCACTTGCCTCTCCGCGTGCTCCTCGCACGCAACGCCAGTGACAGCATCGCCTATCGATGGTAGATAACAGCCAATCGATTAGCGATGTCAATGCCATCAGTCAACGCCCTCAGGAGTCCTCCGTGCCCTCCTCGCCCTCCAGGCCTGACTCACCCTCCGGACCCCGCGCACCCGCCGGCTGGTTCGAGGCCGCACGCTTCGGGCTGTTCGTCCACTTCGGCCTCTACAGCCTCGCGGCGCGGCACGAGTGGGTGCGCAGCCGTGAGGCCATGTCCCAGCAGGCGTACGACCGTTACCTCGAGCATTTCGACCCGGACCTCTTCGACGCCCGGGAGCTGGCTCGGGCCGCGCGCAGGGCCGGGATGCGCTACGCCGTGCTGACCGCGAAGCACCACGACGGCTTCTGCCTGTTCGACTCGGCGCACACCGACTACACATCGGTGCGCGCCAAGGGCCGTGATCTGGTGGCCGAGTTCGCCGACGCGATGCGCGCCGAGGGACTGCGCGTCGGCCTGTACTACTCGCTGCTGGACTGGCACCACCCGGACTTCCCCGTGGACGAGCACCATCCGCTGCGCGGCACCGGAACCGCCGGCGAGCCGCGGGATCTGGCGCGCTACCGCTCGTATCTGCGGGCGCAGGTCAGGGAGTTGCTCACCGGGTACGGGCCCGTCGATCTGCTCTTCTTCGACTTCTCGTACCCCGGGATGGGTCCTGAGGAGTGGGGTGCGCGCGAACTGCTGGCCATGGTGCGGGAGTTGGCGCCCGGGATTCTCGTGAACGACCGGCTCGGCGTCCCCGGCGACTATGTGACGCCCGAGCAGTACCAGCCCGATCGCCCCGTGGAGCGGGACGGCGTCCCGGTGATGTGGGAGGCCTGCCACACCCTCAACGGCTCCTGGGGCTACGACCGCGACAACCACGACTACAAGGACCCCGCGCTGCTGGTGCGCATGCTGGTGGAGTCGGTCGCGTGCGGCGGCAATCTGCTGCTCAACGTCGGGCCCACGGGCCGTGGCGCGCTGGATCCGCGGGCGGAGGGCACCCTGCGGGCGATCGGCGAGTGGACCCGGCTGCACGGGCGGGCGGTGCACGGCGCGGGACCGAGCCCGTGCCGGGCACCCGCGAACGCCCTCTACACGCGGTCGGGGCGCCGCCTCTACCTCCATCTGCTCGCCTGGCCGCTGCGCCATGTCCACCTTCCGGGGATGGCCGGCCGGGTGCGCTACGCCCAGTTCCTGCACGACGGCTCGGAGGTAGCCTTCCACGAGATCGACGGGGCGCGGCACGAGCACAACAACCTGGCTCCCCCGGGCCGGCCGGCGGGCACGCTCACCCTGACGCTCCCGGTGGCGCGGCCCGATGTGCTGTTGCCGGTGGTCGAGTTGTTCCTCGACGAGGACCCGGGAAAGCGGTTGCCGCAGCACTCTTGAACATGCGCGGGCGGCCCCCCTAGCATCAGTAATCGATAGACGATTACTGGCTCGCGTGGCAGCCGCATCTCACATCCCGCGACCCTCCCCCCCCTTCGGCCGGACCCCTCGTACCACTCGTCACGAGCTCCGCCCGAACATGACCTATCGATTATCTACGACCGCAATGGAGCGTGTCCCATGAGAGCAATGTGGCGCCGGACCTGTGCGCTCGCCGTGGCTCCGCTGGTGATGGCGTCGGCCGTCGCCTGCGGCGGCGGGTCCGACCAGGCCGCGGAGGGCACGACCCTCCGCGTGATCGTCAACATCACGCCGAACCTGACGGAGAAGTACTGGAACGACCTCTTCGCGAAGTACGAGAAGGCGCACCCCGGCGTGACGGTCAAGCTCGAACTGACCGGCACGGTCGCGGCGGACGCCAAGCTGCGCCAGGACCTGGCCGCCGGCGACCCGCCGGACGTCGCACAGCAGATCACGCCGACCGCCGAGACGGCCTCGCTCTTCGCCGATCTGTCCGACCAGGCCTGGGCGGCCAAGACCCCGCTCGCCGACCAGTACAAGGTCGACGGCAAGCAGTACATGGCCGGGGTGGGCGAGCAGATCCAGTCCCTCGTCTTTTACAACAAGGCGGCCTTCGAGAAGGCCGGCCTGGACGCCACCGCGATCAGGACCATGGACGACTTCACCGCCGCCATGGGCAAGCTCAAGGGCGCAGGCTACGCGCCGCTACAGACGGCGGGCCAGTGGGTGACCGGCGGCCAGTTCTCGATGATGGCGGACGCGGGCGTGCTCACCGCCGACCCCAAGTGGACGGTGAAGCGCAACGCGAAGAAGACGTCGTTCGCGGGCAGCGGCTACCTCCCGTATCTCAAGGCGTACAAGAGCTGGATCGACAAGGGCTACCTCCAGAAGAGCGCCCTCGGTGTCACGTACCCGGACGGCCAGACGGCGTTCCTGAACGGCAAGTCGGCGATGTACATCATGGGTTCGTTCTTCGTGCCGGCCGCCGACGCCGCGAAGAAGAGCGACGACATCGGGGTGTTCACGATGCCGACCGACGGGGCGTACCCGTCGGGTCAGTTCGGCAACGTCTCGAACCCGTACGTCGTGGTGAACAAGTCGCCGCACAAGGCCGAGGCGATCGAGTTCGTGAAGTGGGCGACGACCGACCCGGAGGCCATCAAGAGCCAGCTCGCCTCCGACGCGAACCTGCGCCAGGGCTTCTCGTACCCGATGTCGAGCCTGGGCACATCGGTGCAGAAGATCCTCGACAAAGCACCGTCGGTGATCGTGAAGTCGGGTGAGAACCAGCCGGTCGCCGGGTTCAGCGACGAGCTCAACAAGCAGATCCAGTCGCTGTACACGGGCGCGTCCCCGAAGGCCGTCGCGGACGGATTGGACAAGTGGTGGGACTCCCAGCAGTGACCCGAGGTCGGCGGCGGGCTCGTGTCCGCGAGTCCGCCGTCTCCCTCGGCATGATGGGCCCGGCGGTCCTGCTCTACACGGTGATGACGGTCGTGCCGGTCGGCGTGGCCGTGTATCTGAGCCTGACCGACTGGGACGGCTTCTCGTCCGCCGCGTTCATCGGGTTCGACAACTACACGCACCTGTTCGACGACCCGAGTTCGACGGACGCCTGGTACGTGACCGGTCTGATCTCCGTGGCCGGCACGGTCCTCATGGTGGGCCTGGGGCTGGTGTACGCCCTCGCCCTCAAGGGGAAGTCGCGCACGAACTCGTTCTTCCGGGCGGTCGCCTACTTCCCGCACGTGATCAGCGCGCTGATCCTCGGCTATCTGTGGGCGGCGATCCTCGGCACGAACGGCGCCGTCAACAACACCCTCGCCAAGTTCGGCATCGAGCCGGTCGGCTTCCTCTTCGACGAGAAGTTCGCGCTCGTCTCGCTGATCGCGGTCATCGTGTGGGCGGGCTTCGGCTTCAACGTGGTGCTGTTCGTCGCCGCGCTGCAGACCGTGCCGGCCGAGCTCCTCGAAGCCGCCGCGATCGACGGCGCGAACAAGCGGCAGATCAATCTGCGGGTCGTGATCCCGATGATCGCGCCGGTGGTGACCGTGGCGACGGTGCTCGACCTGGTGGGGCTCATCCGGGCCTACGACATCGTGGTGAGCCTCACCGGCGGTGGTCCCGCCGGGTCCACGCAGACGTTCACGTATCTCATTCTCGCCCGGTCCTTCGAGGGCACCAAGGTCGGTTACGCGACCGCTCAGGCGGTGTTCCTGATGGTGGTCTCCGCCGTGCTCGCCCTCCTCGTGACGGCGCTGCGCAACCGGCAGGACCAGGCAGCGACGGGTCGGTAAGGAGCCGGTGGTGGTCGTAACAGAGGCGCTCACGACGCGAAAGGGCGACAAGCCGAAGGTCCGGCCGCCCGAACAGGACGACACGGTGCGGGCGGAGCGCGAGGGGACGCGCTCCCCGGTGCGCTGGGTACTGCTGAGCGTCCTGTTCGTCGTCATGGTCGTGCCGGTCTATCTGCTGGTCGTCAACGCGTTCAAGTCGCAGCAGGACATCCTGAACAACCCGTTCTCGATTCCCTTGTCCGCTCTGACCTTCGAGCACATGTCGGCGGCGATCAGCAGCCCGCAGTTCAACGTGATCGGCGGCTACGGGTTCACGCTGTTCCTGGTCGTGATCGTGGACGTGCTGTGCATCGCACTCGCGGGCCCTGCCGCGTACGCGATCGCGCGCAGCCTGAAGAAACGCACGCAGCTGGTGCTGCTGTACTTCCTCGCGGGTACGTTCATCCCGGGCGCGGCTGTGATCATCCCGGTGATCTATGTGCTGCGGGAGATCGGTCTCGCGAACACGGTCACCGGTCTGGTCGCGCACGACGTGGCGTCGACCCTGCCGGTGAGCATCTTCCTGTTCGTCGGGTTCATCCGCACGATCCCGGTCGACATCGACCACGCGGCGACGATCGACGGCGCGGGCCGCTACCGCACCTTCTGGACCATCATCTTCCCGCTGATGCGTCCGGCGGTCGTCACGGTCCTGATCCTCAACTCCATCGGGATCTGGAACGACTTCGTCTCCCCGCAGATCCTGCTCAGCCCGTCCTCCGGGCACTACACGGTGACGACGGCGATCTACGCCGGCATCAGCCAGTACTCGACGGACCTGACGAAGGTCTTCCCGAACCTGCTGCTCGCGGTCGCGCCCGTCGTCATCTTCTTCATCTACATGCAGCGCCACATCATCAGCGGACTCACGGTGGGCGCCGTGAAGGGCTGACCTCCGCGTTGTCCGCGTCGACCTCGGAAGAAAGGATCACGGAGTGTCCAGGAGATGGAGACATCTGTCCGCGGCCGCCCTGCTCACTGCGCTGACAGTGGTGGCGGGCGGGGCTCCCGCCGCCGCCCGGGGCGGGGGCGCCCCCCCCGCCCCTCCCCGCGGGGGCGCCCGGGCCCGCTGCCACCACCTCGCGGATCCGCTCGACCTCGCGGCCCAGTTCCGCCGGGTCGTCCGGGAAGTTCTCGTCGCGCTCCAGGA
>NZ_JBHYTK010000051.1:45673-47623 GCF_042749255.1 Streptomyces sp. NPDC059524
CATGTGGCGCGGCCCCCCCTGCTCTCGGCGCGGATTGGGGGCGGGCCAGTTCACCCGGCCGCGGCCCATCCGCCCAAGTCCCAGGCGGGCAGGACCTATTACGTCGGCCCGTACGGCGACGACGCGAACGACGGCAGCAACGCCACCCACCCCTTCCGGCACATCCAGAGGTGCGCGGACGTCATGGTGCCCGGCGACACGTGCGAGATCGTCTCGGGTTCGTACGAGGAGACGGTGGTCCCGGCCCGCTCCGGCACCGCCGAGCTGCCGATCACGTACAAGGCCGCGGTGGGCGCCGACGTCACGGTGAACGGGGCATCGCGGCTGACCGGCTTCGATCCGGTCACCGCCGCCGATGTCACCGAGATCGCCAAGAGCGATCCGTTCGCCGCCGGCTCGCAGTTCAGCGACGCGGTGGCGGCCGGGCACATCTACAGCACCGACGTGGACCTCGGCGCGGACGTGTCGACGGTCCAGGTGTTCACCGACAAGAAGATGGACATCGAGGCCCAGTGGCCCTATCCCGGCCTGGACCTGCTGGGACCCACGCTCCAGTACGCCGGTGCGGGCAGTACGGACGCCACGATCTCCGACGCGGCCCTGACCCGTCCGGCGGGGTACTGGGACGGCGCCCGTGCCCTCACCGGCTACTGGTACATCTCGGCCACCGGCACCGTGAAAAGCTCGGCGGTCGGCTCGGTGACCCTCGACGTGGCGCCGCCGTGCGTCCACAAGGTCGTACCGAACGAGACCCGATACGCCCTCTCCGGGAAGATCGGTGAACTCGCGCGCCCCGGCGAGTGGTTCTACGACCCGACGGCCAAGAAGCTGTACGTGTACGGGGACGACGACCCGGACAACCACCGGGTGGAGGCCAAGCGGCGCACCCTGGGCTTCGACCTGTCGGACACCAGCCACACGACCGTGAAAGGCATCAAGCTCTTCGCGACGACCGTGCGGACGGGCGACACGAGCACGGGTGTGACCCTGGACGGGATCAAGGGCCAGTACCTGTCGCACTACACGGACATCACGCGTGGCGCGACGGACTGCGGCACGACGGTGACGCGGGGTGTCTCGGACACGGGCCTGATCATCAACGGCACCCACAACAAGGTGGTCAACAGTGATCTGTCGCTGAGTGCGGGCAACGGCATCGCGCTGCGCGGCCAGAACAACACGGCCACCGACAACGTGATCCACGATGTCGACTACATGGGCACGTACGCGGCCGGCATCGCCGTGCAGGGCAACAGCCAGACGGTCACCCACAACACGATCTCGCGGGTCGGCCGCAGCGGCATCAACCTGCAGTGGAACACCGTGGAGGGGCTCGAACCCGGCAAGGACGTGATCGCGTACAACGACGTCTCGGGGTACGCGCGGCTCAGCCTCGACGTCGCCGCGATCTACACCTGCTGCAGCGCTTACATGATGGGCTCGTCCCTCGACCACAACGTGCTGCACGACCCGGATCCGAGCACCAAGTCGTCGACGTTCGGCATCTCGGGCATCTACGCCGACAACGGGCAGAGCGACCTGGTCATCGCGAACAACGTGGGCTGGGGCAACCGCGAGGGCACGGTGATGCTCAACGGGCTCGGGACCGGGTCGCACGACAACCTGGTCGCGGGGAACACCGGCGGGATGACCCTCTTCTACGTGAAGGAGCCGGGGCAGTCGACCGGCACGAAGATCTACAACAACATCGGGACGATCCGGGGCCTGAGCGGCGCGACCGACGGCGGGCTCGTGCTGTCGAACAACCTGCCCCCGGAAGTCGATCCGCTGTTCGTCGACGCGGCGGCGCACGACTACCGACTGCAGGAGGGCTCACCGGCACGCAACGCGGCGATCGCCCTGCCGGGCATCAACGACGGATCGACCGATCCGGTGCCGAGCCTGGGCGCCTACCAGTACGGAGCACCCCGGTGGACCGCGGGAGCCCGC
>NZ_JBHYTK010000052.1:0-9989 GCF_042749255.1 Streptomyces sp. NPDC059524
CGCGCACGGGGGATCCCGATGACCTCGACCACCGATCCCTCCGCGGCGTCGGCGGACCGCAGGAACTGGTCGACCGTGTCCGCGAACGCCGGCTGCTCCAGCTCCGGGCGCAGGACGACGATCGGCAGCGCGCCCGCGCGGCCGATCACCTGGGCCGGACGGAACCGTCCGGCCGGCACGCCCCAGTTCGGCATCGGCGCCATGATCGGGTAGCAGGCGACCAGGCAGCGCAGCCAGGACGGCGGCCCGTCGAGCCACTCGGCGGTCAGCGGCCCGCTGCCCGACAGGAACCACAGGGCGATCCGGTCGCCGTCCACACGCGGGTCCTCGCGCAGTGCCCGCACGGCGTCGGCCAGATCCCCGGCGGCCACCGGATAGTCGGTCACATCGTGCAGCCGGTGGTCGACGGTGGCGCCGACGACCCCGAGTGAGGCGGCGTGCCGGGCGTAACCGGTGAGGACCGGCCAGTCCCGCGGCGTCGGCTCGACGCCCTTCGGCACGGGCCCGCCGTGGACGAACAGGACTACGGGCAGGGGGAGTTCATCGGCGCTCTCGCTTCCCTCGGGCAGATACAGATCGAGGTTTCCGTGGCGTTCGCGCGGCAGCGGCGGTACGTCGAGGAGGAAGGTGCCCGGGCTCTCGGCCGCCTTCGCGGCCGCCTCCGGCTCGGCCGGTGGCGCGTCGAGCCGCTCGCCCTCGCCGGCCGCCGCGGCGATCAGCGTCCGCGCGAGCAGATCGGGATGGGTGAGCATCGGCCAGTGGCCGGTGGGGAGTTCGAAGAAGGTGACGTCCGGTCGGGCCAGTGCGATGAGCATCGGATCGCCGAAGCGGATCCGCATGCGCACGGTCTCGATCGAGGCGCCGTTGTAGTGGCAGAGGATGCCGGTGGTGGGGATGCCGGCGGCCGCACCCGTCAGCTTCAGGGGCTCGGTCAGCGTGGCGACGGGGTGGGGCGAGGCCGCGGCGGTGAGCTGTTCGAGCGCGGCATCGGAAAGGTCCCGGACACTGCCCCAGTACTGCCACTGCTCCGGCGCGGGCACCGGCACCGCGTCCCCGGCTTCCCCGCCCTGCGCCGCCCCCTGCGCGAACAAGGACGCGCGCAGCGACTGGTCGGGCACCGCGGCCAGCGCCGGTGTGCCGTCGGCGGGAATCGGCGAGTCGATGTAGACGATCCGGGCGACGCGCTCGGCCCGGCGGTCGGCGGCTCCCTGCACCGCGAAGACGCCGTAGTCGTGCCCTACGAGGACGAGGTCCCGCTCCGTGGGGACCCCGGCGGCGTCGACGGCGGCGACGACCCGCTCGATGTGGGCGTCCAGAGTGACGGCTCCGGCGCCCGCCGCGTCCTCGGCACCGGGCAGCCCGACGACGCGGACCTCGTCCCCGGGCCGGGCCTCGGTGAGCCGCCGGGCCGACTCCGCCCATGCCCCGGCATCCGTGAAGAAGCCCGGGACCACGATGAACACGCTCATGTCACACTCCCCGCTCGGTCTGCTGGTGGCCCGGAGAACCGGTGTGCGTCCCCGGCCGCCGGTAGGTTAGAAACTCCCCCTGAGGGAGGTTCAAGTGCGAGTGGACGACGACGGACGCTGGAGCATCGGAGAGCTCGCCGAGCGTGCGGGCACGACGGTGAAGACGGTGCGCTTCTACTGCGAGAGCGGCCTGCTGCCCGAACGGGAACGCAGCGGCGGCGGCCACCGCCGATTCGGCCCCGAGGCCCTGGAACAGCTGCGCCTGATCCGCTCCCTGCGCGGCCTGGGCCTCGCGCTCCCGCAGATCCGCCCGATCCTGGACGCGCACGATCCCGGTCCCGATCGCGACGACCTGTACGCGTACGAGGAAGAGGGCGAAGGCGGCGAGGAGGCCGCTGCCGACACCGCGTTCGCCGACGCGGTCGCGCAGCAACTCGACACGCTGGGCGGACAGTTGAAGGCACTGCGCTGGCAGGAGGCCGCGCTCCGGCTCGTCCAGCAGAGCGCGCCTCGCGAACGCGCCGCGACGCTGCGCCTCGTCGGTTCGCTCGGCAGCCCGCCGACCACGGACGCGTTCGCCCGGTTCTGGCGCGGCTGGCTGCCCGTGCGGATGCCCGCGAAGGCGACCTCGGCGTTCCTCGAAGCGGCCGTGCCGCAGATCCCCGACGCGCCCCGCCCCGGCCAGGTCCTCGCCTTCGCCCGCCTGCACGCGATGGTCTCCCGGCCCTGCTCGCCGGCTCGTCCCACCCAGCCCGCCGCCCACGCGGACGCGGGCCCGCGCGAGGTGGCGGGCCTGTACGCGGGGCTGGCCGAGGCTTACGCCCTGGCGGGCGTCCAGTTGCGCGCCGGCCGGGCCCCTCGGCCGGGCGAGGCGCTCGACGGCTTCGTCGACACCTACGCACGCGTGCGACAGCGCCGCGACACCCCGGCCTTCCGCCGCGATCTGGCCCGGCTGCTGGCCGGGGACCCGCGCCTCGACGGCTACTGGGAGCTGGTGACCGAGGTGATCACCCCGGCCGGCGCGCACCCGGAACCCACACCCGGCTCGGCCCACGACTGGCTGCAGGCGGCCCTCGACGACGACGTCGCGCAGCGGGCCGCCTGAGCAGCCCGGATCGCTTGTGGAGACCGGGAGTTAATGACTTGCCCCGGAGCGTGACTCCTGGATCAAATGACCGGCATGGTCACCCCGACACACCCCGCCACACCCGCCGCGGACCCGGACACGTCACCGGTTCTGATCGGCGCACTCGCCCCCCTGACCCGCCCCGGCTGGTCCGAGGCGGGCCACCACCTGCTCGCGGGCCTCGAGTTGGCCGTACGGGACGTCAACGCGTCCGGCGGCATCGCGGGCCGGCCGCTGGCCCTGGAGGTCCGCGACACGGCGGCCGACCCGGAGAAAGCAGCGGCGGCGGTCACCGGACTCGCCGCCGCGGGCGTCGCCGCTGTCGTGGGGGAGTACCACAGCGTCGTCGCCCGGACCGCCGCCACGACCGCCGCCGCGCTCGGCGTGCCGTACCTCTGCTCGTCCGCGGTCCTCGACGCCCTCGTCACCGACGGCCCGACGGACCACGTCGCGCGCATCGCCCCGCCGCAGTCCCGCGGTTGGCGCCTCTACGCCGACCACCTCCTGGCCGGCGGCCACACCCACATCGCCGTCGCGGCGCAGCCGAGCGTCTACTGGGCGTCCGGCACCGAGATCCTCCGCGACCACCTGGCGCCGCACGGCGGCACCGTGACCACGCTCGACGCGGCCGTCCTCGCTCCCGAGGCCTTGTGCGACGCGCTCGCGGCGACCGGCGCCACGGCCCTGCTCCTCCTGGTGGGCCACCCGGAACCGGCCGTGCCCCTGGTCGAGGCGGTACGCGCCGACCCGCGTCTGCCCGGCCTGCTGATCGGAGCTCCGGCCGGACAGCCCGAGTTCGCGGAATGGGGTCGGCTGCTCGGCGCCGGCGGAGCGGGAGTCCCGTTCCTGCGCTACCTGCCCGAGACGCTCACATCTCTCGGCGCGCGGGTCGAGCAGGAGCTGCGGACCCACCTGGCCTCGGCACCCTCCTTCGTCGCCTTCGAGGGTTACGACACGATCGTGGCGCTCACCGACGTGTTCCGCGGCCACGGCGTCGACCGGGACCTGATCGCCAAGTCCTGGCCGCTCGTCGACGCGGAGGGCACCCGGGGCCGTATCCGCTTCACCCGCCCGCAGGGCACCCACGTGTGGCAGTGGACCTGGCCGCCGGTCCAGATCGTCGACCGGGATCCGGCGGCCCCGGACCGCTTCCGGGTGCTGCGCGCCGATCAGGCCGCCTGACACAGGGCGGTCGGCGCGGCGGGCGCGGCGGCGGGGACGACGGGGGTCGCCACCGTCCGCGCCCGGTCGCGGGCGAAGACCACCAGGCGCAGGACGGCGAACCGGGCGACCCCGGCGAGGGCGGAGGCGGTGAGATAGACGGCCTGCTCGGTCAAGGCGCTTGCGCCCGGGGCGAGTTGATGCAGGACGAACATGGCCAGGCAGGTCATCGCGTACGCGGCGCCCGCGGACCCGGCCGCCTGTGCGTGCTGCCGCCAGGTGGCGTGCCCGCCCGCACCGAAGGTGAACCGGGCGTGCAGCTCGGTGGCGAGCAGCGTCGACACGACGGTGATCAGCGCGTTGGCCAGGACCCAGGGGATCCAGGAGGACAGCGCGGCCACCGCGAAGCTGGAGGCGACGCCGATGCCGCCCCCGCAGAGTGTGAAGCGGACGAAGGCGGCGACGGCGCCGGGTGCCGACTGTGACTGGTTCTGCAGCGGTTCCATGCCTCACCCCTTTGCTTCCGCTCCCGTGTTCTCGACATGGGAAACGCTACGTTGCGTTCGAAGAGATGGCAACGCATTTATTGCGCCCTGAATGGATAACTCCAGCTAGAACTAGCAAAGTTGTTGCAATGGGTCTGGATCTAATGCAACAGATTTGACCTCTGTCGTTGCAATGAATGTGAGTGAACGCGTGTCTGGCGTGCCGTTCCGCCGTCAGGCGGCGGGGTGGGTGTGCTCCCAGGGGTGGAGGCTGTAGGTGCGGCCCTTGTCGGTCACGGTCTCGGGGGCCGAGGCGGAGGGGCGGTAGCCGGCGGCGCGGGCGACGGCGATGCTCGCGCCGTTGTCCGGTTCGATCTCCAGGATCACCGTGGGCAGGGCGGCCGTCGTGTGCGCGTACTCCGTCATGAGCCGCAGTGCGCGGACGGCGAGCCCCTGCCCGCGATGCGCGGCGCCGACGACGTAACCGATGCTGCGGGTCGTGCGGTTGAGCAGGACCTCGCCGCACGCGGTGACACCGTCGGTGGTGATCGCCAGATGGACCCGCTCGCCCGCCCGCCGGGCGCGCTCCGCGCCGTCCAGATAGCGCAGGGCCGCGCCCGGGTCGAACGGTGACTCCAGCGGAGTGCGGTGGGCGACGTCGGGATCGTCGAACAGGGCCTGTACGGCGTCGAGGTCGTCGTCCGTCCACGGGCGAAGAATCAGGCCGAGCCCGGTGAGTCGAAGAGGATGCGTGTTCACCACGCCATCATGTCGGGCGGGGCGGCCGGGCTACGATCACGCACGGGTCGGGGAGAGCGCGGGGAGGCCGATTCATGATCACCGGAGTGGGGCCGGGGCGCCGTGGAGCGCTCGTACTGGGCGCGGCGGCGCTCCTCTCGGCGTGCGCCCCGGCGCCGGCGCGGCCATCCGGCAAAGACGACGGTCACGCCGAAGTCCGCACCGACCCGGAGCCGCTGGAGCGCCGCTTCACCGAGCTCGGCCCGCTCTCCGACCCGCACTGGCTCGGCCTCGTGCTGGGCGTCGCCGGTTCGCGGGCTCCGGGCCCGACCGACGTACGCGTCGTGGGCTTCGCCCGGCCGGCGGCGGGCAAGGCCAAGTCCCTCGTGCGCGCACAGGACTTGGGCCCCTTCCGTCCGGAGCGGCCGGATCAGGTTCCGGAAGAGCTGCTGCCGTACGTGCCGAAGGGCGCCCGTTGGGTGCGCAGCGAGTCGTTCGACCGCCGGATGACACAGGGCACGTACACGGGTGCGTTCTACGTGGACGAGGGCTCGGGCCGGGTCTACTTCGACACGACCGATCCGAGCGTCGCCGACGACCCGAAGACGTGAACCGGCCTCAGGGCTGACGCGGCCCCGCACCGACGGCGGCGCTCGACGCCTCCGCGTCCTCGCCCTCCGTTTCGATGTGCGGCAACACCCGGTCGAGCCAGTGCGGAGTCCACCACGCGTGCGAGCCGAGCAGGGTCATCACGGCCGGCACGAGCAGCAGGCGCACGACGGTCGCGTCGATCAACACGCTCACCGCGAGACCGAGTCCGAGCATCTTGACCACGATGTTGTCGCTGACGATGAAAGCGGCGAAGACGCTCACCATGATCAGCGCGGCACAGGTGATCACCCGCGCGGTGATCTCCAGTGCGTGGGCCACACTCGCCCGGGCGTCCCCGGACCGCGTCCAGAACTCGTGGACCCGGGACAGCAGGAAGATCTCGTAGTCCATGCTCAGCCCGAAGATGATCGCGAACATCATCATCGGCACATAGCTCTCGATCGGCACCTTCCCCGAGACGCCGAGCGCGGGACCGCCCCAGCCCCACTGGAACACGGCCACGACCACGCCGTACGAGGCGGCGATCGACAGCACGTTGAGCACGGCGGCCTTGAGCGCGACGAGCAGGCCGCGGAAGACGATCAGGATGATCAGGAAGGCGAGCGCGACGACCACGGCGATGATGAGCGGCAGCCGGTGCGCCACGATGTCGCGGAAGTCGACCTGCGCGGCCGTGGTGCCCGTGACGTAGCCGTGCGCCGACGTGCCGGAGACCGCCTGCGGGAGCGTGTCGTCGACGAGGCGGTTGGTGAGATCGGTCGTGGCCATGCTCTGCGGCGAGGTCTTGGAGTAGACAGTGCCGACCAGCACGTCCCCGTCCTTCGTCGGGGTCAGCGGCGTCACGGCCGCCGCGCCCGCCACGTCGTTCAGCGTCTTCTGTGCCTGCGAGGCGAGCGTCGACCGCTGCCCCGAGGACACGCTCGACTGGTCGACGACGACGGTGAGCGGACCGTTGGATCCGGGACCGAAGGCGTCGGCCATGATGTCGTACGCCCGCCGGTCCGTGAACGACTTCGGGTCGGCGCCGTCCCCGATGTGGCCCAGCTGGATCGACAGCAGCGGGATCGCGAGCACCAGGACCGTGACCACCCCACCTGCCAGGAACCACCAGGGCCGCCGCTCCACCCGCTGCGCGTACCGGTGCCATGTGCCGTGCGCGGCCTTCGCCGGATCGGGGTCGGCCTCCGCCACGGGGCGGCCCAGCCGCAGCCGGTCGATGCGTCTGCCGATGAGGCCGAGCAGCGCGGGGACGAGGGTGAGCGCGCCGGCGACGGCCGACACGACCGTCACCGCGGCTGCCAGGCCCAGCTTGCTGATGAACGACACCCCGGACACGGAGAGTCCGGCCAGCGCGATGATCACGGTGCAGCCCGAGACGAGCACCGCCCGGCCGCTCGTCGCCGTCGCGCGTCCCGCGGCCCGCACGGGATCAGCGCCGTTGATCAGGTTCTGCCGGTGGCGCGTGATGATGAACAGCGCGTAGTCGATGCCGACGCCCAGGCCGATCATCGTCGCCAGGGTCGGCGACACCGTCGCGAAGGTGAACGCGGCCGCCAGCAGGCCCAGACAGGCCAGCCCGCCGAGCACCGCGAGCAGCGCCGTGACCAGCGGGAGCGCGGCGGCGATGACGCTGCCGAACCCGATGACCAGGACCACGATCGCCACCGCGAAACCGATCGCCTCGCTCACCCGGTCGTCGGCGGGCGGCCGCGCCAGCTCTCCGAGCGGGCCGCCGTACTCCACGTCCACGCCGGCCGCGCGCAGCGGCTGTACGGCGCTGTCCACGCCGTCGAGGTAGTCGTCGCCCAGTGTGGAGGGCTGCACGTCGAAGCGGACGGTGATGTAACCGGTCCTGCCGTCGTCGGACAGCGGGCCCACGTTCGCCGGGGAGGTCCCCTGCCCCGAACTCGACGACGGCTGCGTGCCGCCCGCCGCCAGTGGATTCTGCGCCGACAACACGTGCGGCAGCTTCTGCAGGTCACCGACCGTCTGCCCCATCTGGCCGCTCACCGACGACAGTGGATCCTTCCCGTCCTGCAGCACGATCTGGCTGCTGTACCCGCCGGCCGCCGGATCGTGTTCCTTGAGGACGTCGAGCCCTTTCGTGGACTGCACGCCGGGGAGTGAGAAGTCGTCCGAGTACTCGCCTCCGAACGACCGGTTGAGCACCTGCAGCGCCGCCAGGACGACCAGCCAGGCGATGACGACGATGACGAAATGCCGGGCGCACCATTCGCCCAGCCGCCTCAGGACCCCGCCCCGGCTCGCATCCCCCTGCGACGCCTTGCTCGGGATCCGGGACATGCGCTGCTCCTGGGAGGATCGGCCCCCCGTCGCCCCTTCCACCATTAAACGCCCGAGGTGATCGCCTCGTCCTGGCGAGCGCGAGACGCCGAGCGGCCGGGCCGCGCGGGCCTACGGAGTGCGGCGCGCCGGATCCGCGTCACCGTCCGCGTCACCCCGCACAGGGCCGTGGCGCGGCCAGTCGGGCGCCGGGTCCTGCGCGAGCAGCGGGCGCAGCGCGCCGATCGCCGCGCCGATGCAGACATCGCGCAACTGCGTTCGCGTGCACGTCTCGTGCGTGAGCCAGTCGACGCAGAGGACCCGCACGAACACGAGCCAGCTCTTGAGCACACCGGACACGGCCTCGCGGGCCTGCTCGTCCGTCAGCGGGAGCACGGCCAGCAGACGGGCGCGGAGGGCGTCGAGCTCGTTCGTCATGATCGTCTGGATCACGGGGTCGCCCGCCAGGACCCGGTTCGCGGCGAGTACGGCGTTGCGGTTGGCGATGAAGTAGTCGAGATGGACGTCCATCCCCTGCGTCAGCTGCTCCACCAGCGACTCGGCCGGATCGAAGCGCGTACCGGCGAGCAGCTGGTCCGCCGCCTCCTGGTACACCGCCGCGAACAGCGCGTGCTTGCTGGGGAAGTGCCGGTACAGCAGCGCCCGCGAGACACCGGCCGACTCGGCGACCTGTTCCATCAGTACGTCGGCGTACGGGTGCGCGGCGAAGAGCCGGGCGCCGACGGCCAGGAGCTGGGCGTGGCGGTCGGCGGGGGAGAGGCGCTGGCGGGGAGGCACGGACAGCAGCTTAGTTGACATACGTCTACCAGCGCGCCACGCTGAAGGTGCCTAAGTAGACACATGTCAACTAAGCTCCGCCGCGGCGGCTTGGAGGGATCATGACCAGGGCCAGAACTCTGCGTGCGCTCACCTCACTGACGGGCTGGTCCTGCGTGGGGATCGGGCTGCTCCATGTGGCACTCGGCAACGCGGCGATCCCCGGGGCCGGTTCCGCCGGCGCGACCGTGGACAGCTGGGGCCGCTTCATGGGTGCGAGCTTCGTGGGGTACGGGCTGGCCTGGCTCTGGGCCGCACGTCAGCGCCCGATCCCCGCGACTCCGGTCCGCTGGCTCGCGGCCGTGTTCCTCCTGGGCGGAGGGGCCCGCCTCCTCTCCCTCGCGGTGGAGGGCCGTCCGCATTCGTTCCAGCTCGCCCTCGCGGCGATCGAACTGGCCCTTCCTCCCGTCCTGTTGTGGCTGGCGGGGGCCGAGGAGTCGGCCGTGCGGGAGGCGGAGCCTGAAGCGGTGCCCGCGTCCTCCGTCGACCTCGGAGAACAGGCCGCCGGCTGAGAATTCCCGGGTGGCGAGCGGCGCCGGGCCGGCAGGATCGGGTCATGCCCCGGGAAGAACTGCCGCCTCAGTCACCGTCCTTGACGCAGCTGCGCAGAGCGCGGGCGCTCTGGGAGGGGCTCGCCGGGGCGCCGGTGACGTTCGCGCCGCAGGACGCTGCGGACGTGGCGGTCTCCCCGAAGTCGTCGCTGTGCCCGGCCGGTTGGGTGTGGTGGCGCTGGGCGGATCGCTGATCGCGACGGCGCCCGGCGAGCGCGCGGCCGCGACGGTCCGCCGGGCACTGGCAGGGCTTCCGCCCGAGCGGGCCGTGGACGCCGGGGCTGTGCGGGAAGCGCTGCCGGTGACACGCGTGCTCGGCCCGGCGACGCTGGCCTACGTCACGGGGGAAGCCTTCCGGCCCGCCACGACGGTCGGGACGGGCGCGACCGTGCTTGAACTGGACGCCGGACACCCTGAGTTGAACCGTCTGACGGAACTGTCCGGTACTGAGGACGCGGGCGAGGCGGCACTGGACGAGATCACCTCGCCGGTCTTCGTGGTCCGTGAGGGCGGCGAGCCGGTGGCCGCCGCGGGCTATCGCGCGTGGCCCGGCCGGACGGCCCACCTCGGCGTGGCGGAGGCCCCCGCCCCCGCCCGCCCGCGGGGGGGGGGTCTACTTCACCCCGGGTGGTTTTCGCGGGGGGGGGGGGGGGGGTTGTCCCCCGGGCCCCCCCCCGCGCGACCGCCCGCATCGCGGGGATCATGGGCGCCAAGCGCACCCCCGACC